>JAJFLT010000153.1 GCA_021772555.1 Opitutales bacterium
GGAACCACGCCGCCGACCCTTGATGCTGGCTTCGGCCCACACCTTGGCCACTTCATAAATTTTTTCGGCCGGAATCATGGTGCGATCTTCCACATCTTCCGGCTTGTAGCCTTTTTTAACCTCATCGACATACTTTTCCCAACCCGAGGTGTAGTTCTTGAGGAAATCCCAAGCCACCGCATCGGGATATTTTTCCATGATGGCGTAGGCCAACGCGTTATGGATGGAGATATCTCCGTTAATGGTCGGGAAATGATGGCTATTAAATCGGTTGATATCCTCTAACCCCTGTACTGTGCCCGTTCTACGGGGGTCCACGACCAGCGTTGGGATATTCGTTTTAGCTTTATGGTCGGCCACCCGCCAGAACAGAATAGGGTGGGCACCCCGCGCATTATGACCCCAGAATGTTATCATATCCGCCAATTCGACATCTTCATAGGCAGTAGGAGGGGTGTCCGAACCGAGCGATTTGATGTAGCCGGTCACGGCGGAAGTCATGCACATGCGGGCGTTGGCCTCGATCGTATTGGAGCCCAATATACCCTTCATGAAAATATTTTCCAGGTATTGTCCCTCCAATGAAAGTTGGCCCGAGCCATAGAGCCCGACTGAGTTACCCCCGGCTTCCTGGATGATTTCCGTTATTTGCTCGGCGATCAGTTCCTCCGCTTCTTCCCAAGTGGCCTTGCGAAACAGGCTTGGATCGTAGGAGCCCTTGGTTTGGGATACCTTGCCCCGCAGCGGGTCAGACATATCCTTGCGGATCAACGGCGTGTCCAGCCGGTTCACATAAATGGCCTCGGCGGAAGTGAGCCCTTTGATGCACTGCAGCCCTTTGTTGGTCGGGTGGTCCTTATCTGGAACGATGTTCGTAATGCGCCCATTGCGGGTTTTAATGATGGTACCGCAACCCACACCGCAATAAGGACAGGCGGAAAGGATGTCCGTTTCGGCCTCATTCTTTTCCAGTTCATAGGGGCCGTCGCCCTCCGGTACGGACCATCCGGTTTTCGTCACCCCGGTCAATGCGGCGGTGGCCGCGGAGTATTTCATGAAAGAGCGCCTCTTCATTGGTTTTTCCTTGATTTTTTAACGGTTTTAATTGGGCAGGCTTCGCAAGTAGGTGGTTATGTCGTAAACATCCTCATCGCTTAAATTGGCTATTCCCTCTGGTCCTATGAATGGTTTCATGGGAGTTCCCACCCGGCCTTGTTTGAGGGTTTGGTAAATATAATCGTCCGAGGCGGCTTTTAAGAAACCGGGTAGCCCGATTCCCGGTCCCGATCCACCGGTTGCATATCCCTGCCCCTCGGGGCCGTGGCAAGCTACACAAAAAACTTCGAACTTGCCCTTGCCCGCTTCTTTATCGCCGTTGAAAACAGTGTAGGCATCGACCGAAATGTGCACTTCGTTCTCCACCGGCAATGCCCTCAGGTAGGCAATGATGTCGGCCAGGACTTTCTCACTCAAATCGGGCCGGCCCACCATGGCCGTGCCGGGTCGTCCGCTGCTCACGGTCTGTTTAATGAAATCATCCGAGGCGATGGCCAGAAAATCCCGGTTGCGGATGCTGGGAGCAAACCCGACCTTGCCCACCCCGCCAATCTGATGACAAGCCGCGCAGTTGATATTGAAATGTTCCTCCCCTTTGATGGGGTCGCCGGCACCCCTGAAAGTTGCCACTGCGCCTTTTTCAACGGTTTGCAAACTTCTCAAATAAGTGATGATGTCCGAAGCATCCTCCACGGACAGATTGGCCACGCCGCGAGCGCCCAGAAAAGACTTCATGGGCGTTCCCATGCGACCATGCTTCAACGTTTGAAAAATAAAATCATCCGAGGCCACACCCAGAAAACCAGGAAGTCCAATGCCGGGGCCGGAACCTCCGTCGGAATAACCGCGACCCTCCTCGCCGTGACAGGAGGCACAGTAAATATTGAATGAGGCTTCACCCGCTTCCGCATTGCCGATATAGGATTTATGGGGATCGACTTCGATAACCACCGGATTGCTTACTGGCAGCGATCTCAAGTAAGCCACGATTCCATCGATCTGGTAATCGGAAAGGTCCGGTCTCGGTGGCATGGCCGTCCCTGGACGTCCGCCTTTGATGGTCTTTTTAATAAAATCGTCCGAAGCCAGAGCAAGAAAGTCCCGGTTGCGGATGCTGGGGGCGAACCCGACCTTACCCTCGGCTCCTAATTGGTGGCAGGCGGCGCAATTGGCATTGAATAGCGATTCCCCCCTTGCGATCCTTGCCACCGGATTTTCTATGGCACTGGACACCGGAGATGACTCGGTAGCCTCTACGATAGTCGTAACTGCCTCTCGTTCAAATATTTGCGATTGATCGACAGGCGCAATGGAAGGAGAATTTTCGGCAATTTCTGTTCCCTCAATGGCCGGTGTTTTATTATCGCCCAGGTAAATCTTAGCGGCGAACCCTATGAGCCCGATGAATACCAGCAAAAAAATAACCGTATAAAATCCAAGGAATGATTGAAAAACTTTTCCTTTGCCGGTCTTTATTTGTTCTTCTTTTTCAATAGACATGGAAACAACAGGAGATACTTGGACCTTGATCAGATCGGGGTTAGGTCGGAAAACTTAAGTGCCCTTCAAGTATAGAGCATAGATCTTTGGTCTGTCCTCGCATATTTTGCCTTTCTTTGGGCATGATTTGGCAACGGGCGGTAATCTGAGATGAGGCGCTCCACCGTCGAATTAGTTTTTCAAGTCCTGAAATTTGCAATTACCGTGCGAAAGTAATACCGATAGGATGATATTTTATTCATTTACTGTGGAAATTTTCCGGGCATACTAACCCCATGTCTGATTTGTCTCATGGAGGGTTCCACTGGATCGATGGATTGATCATAGTCGTCTATCTGTCGATTCTCACAGGCATTGGAATTTACTTTTCCAGAAAACAGAAAACCGTTGATGATTATATTCGCGGAGGGAGCAAGCTCGGTTGGCTAACTATCGGTGTTTCCTTGATGGCTGCCATCAATAGCGGGCTGGATTACGTGCAGGCCCCGGCGGTTGTTTTCGGTATCGGGATGGTCTTTATCATGGGTTTTCTCTCCTGGATATTCGTCTATCCCTGGGTTTCCCGGGTGACGCTGCCCTTTTACAAACGCCTGGACGTTTACTCCGCCTACGAATACCTGGAATTACGCTTTGGGCTCTCCGTTCGGCTTGTGGGCGCCTCCATATTTATCCTTTGGCGGATAGGTTGGATGGGTGCCGCCATCTACGTGCCCTGCCTCGCCGTGAAAGCGGCCACGGGTAACCAATTGGACATTACGTTCATGGTTGTGGTGTTGGGAACGGTTGTCACTTTTTATACCATGCTTGGTGGAATGAAAGCGGTTGTATGGACAGATGTTTCGCAGTTCTGCATCATGTTTATTGGCCTTGCCGCGACCTTCATATTCATCGTTTCAAAAATACCCGGAGGGATGGGTGAATTATGGCGCGTGGCTGCTCAAGCGGGAAGGCTCGATCTAACCGCCTCGATGGTTCTCGACGGTGCAATGTGGGATCGCTTTGTCACTTACGTAACTACCGAAGTAACCTTTTTTGGAATTGTCTTCCTTGCGTTTTTGAGTCGAGCCACAACCTTTACCGCCGATCAAGTGGTCATCCAGAGATTTCAATCCTCCAAAACTTTGCCGGAAGCCCGCAAATCATTTCTCATTAATGCATTTTCCGATACCGTTTGGATGGCGGTTCTCGGTTTTATCGGACTGGCTCTTTTCGCCTACTTTTATCACTATCCCTTTCCCGAAGGCATGCAGAATGACCGTGTGCTCCCTTACTTCATGGCCATAAATTTTCCCGTTGGGCTGACCGGTATCGTTATTGCCGCCATATTTGCGGCCTCTCTCTCCAGTGTCGATGCGGCCATCAATTCGACAACCTCGATTGTGGTGGTCGATTTTTATAGTCGCTTGATCCTGGGCCACAAACGTCCTCTCGACGATTGTGGGGCGGCTGAACAACGTCGCCTTCTCTTCGTATCCAGAATAGCGAGTTTATGCATAGGAGTGTTAATGATTCTAATCGGTACCAACATTGAGCGAATGGGTGAAATATATCAGGCTGGAAATAAAATACTGGGGGCATTTTTTGGCCCCTTGTTCGGGATATTTATTTTGGGTATGTTCAGCAAGAAGAGTCATTCAATCGGTGTAATCATTGGGGCTGTGGTTGGTTTGAGTTCCAGTTGTTTTGCCTCTTTTTTCAGTGAATTAATTTGGTTGCAGAATGTTTGCGGACCCATTTTCGGTGATGAATTCGTTTACTTTTTTATGAACCTAAGTTGGCAATGGCCCTCGCCCATAGGCATTTTCATGACATTGTTGGCGGGCGGAATTGCCAGTTACCTAATTCCCTATAAACGCAGCGAAGAAAATCCGCTCACATTTAAGGAAGTAATGCGGAAACCTTTGCCCGAATAAATAATAGGTTCTATCAATCGAAATGAAATTTATTGATCGAATTCCACACCACCGCGCCCGAAATGACAGTCAGAAATCCGCACAGTAAAAGCAGGGGCCATTGGGAAAACAATAAATAACCAAATCCCAGAAGCAATGAGTAGAGAAATATTATGCTGGCGATCCATCCGGCAAAGGCGTTTTTAAGGCCGTCGGGTTTGGGTGTTACACCGGTTTCCTCCGCAATCCGTTTCCACCCAATGCCGTTGACTCGGGTTTTTCTGTAAAATTCCTTACATTGTAATGTTGGTTCTTTGGTCGTCAGTAAGGTAACGATTATCCATGTTGCGGATGTGACGGTCAGGTTTATGACAAGGCGAAGGGCGAAAAGATCCTCACCATTTTGATCAGGAATTAGGAACGTGAGCACATTTCCAACGACAAGTGCGGTGGTTAATGCGGAGATTTCCGACCAGGTGTTCACTTTCCACCAATACCAGCGCACAATGAGAAGCAGGGAAACCCCGCTGATAATAACGAAAATATATTTATAGGCGACCAGAATCCCGGTAAGGTTGGTGCTTACTATTAGAGCCAGCACTGTCAACAAAACCATGCACACGCGCGCGGCTTTGACATAATGGTGAGGGTCGCGCCCTTTGGCCATATAAGGTTGGTAGACATCGTTTATCAAGTAGGAAGAACCCCAATTCATGTGGGTGTCCAGTGTGCTCATAAATGCAGCCAGCAGTGAGGCAACCATGATGCCTTTGAGACCGATGGGCAGAAATTGATCGATCATTTTAGGGTAGGCCGTTTCCGCATCGGCCAGACCGGGAAAATAAATCATTGAAGCCAGCCCGACAATCAGCCAAGGCCAGCTCCGTATTACATAATGACAAATCGAAAACCAGAAGACCGACAGCATGGCATCGCGCTCGGATCGAGTCGCCAGCATGCGTTGAACAAAGTAACCTTGGCCAGGAGCGACAGACCACCATTGCAAACCAACTACTACGAGAAAAGTAAAAACCTTCCAATCAAATTCGCCGAAGTCCGGGAAAAAATTAAAGGAATCGATTTTTAAATCCGGCGCATTTTCAAAACCGTTGGACCATCCGTTTCCACTCGATACGTCAATATAGACGATTACGGCCAGTGCGATCGATCCTATCATAGCCAATGCGAATTGTATCAGGTCGGTGTAAACAACCCCGTAAAGGCCGGAAAGGGTCGTATAGAGAACGGCAGTCAGCCCAAGAAGAAGCAGGATCATTGTGGAAGATGTAACCGGTCCAAATAATGGAACGCTGAATAATGCTTCTTTGGGCAGGTCGAGAATAATGTCGAGTACCTTGGACATAGCCAGAGTCACCGAGGCCATTATCACACAGTTCTTGAATACCCCGTAAAAAATTGCATTAAGAATGCGCAGGATCGAGGTGGCTTGGGAAGGCTCGTATCTTAACGCGATAAATTCAATTTCCGTGACAGCGTTTGTTCGTCTCCACAGACGGGCGAAAAAAAACACCGACGCCATCATTCCGATGGCCGAGCCCCACCAGAACCAATTGGCATAAATGCCCTCATTTCGCGTCATTCCGGCCACGAACAGTGGAGTGTCGGAGGAAAATGTAGTCGCCACCATTGAGGTTCCCGCGATGTACCAGGGAAGGCTTCGCCCCGCCACAAAAAAGTCGGCCGTATTACGGCTGGCTCTCCTGGTAAAAAAAATACCGATGCCGAGCGCGGCAAAAAGGTAGAGTCCGACAATTATCCAATCAGCCGTTGCCATGATAAGGAAGCCAGCAAAGAACCTGTAGATTCACAGGTAAATTATTTTTTGGTAAAAAATTGCTTCGATGGGAGTTCACAGTTGGACAGTGCGGCCTTCACGTCTCGATTTTTCGGCGGCGAAGACTATACAGTGAGACTCCAGCGTTTCCTTTGGGCCCGTTAATATTTTTTGCGAATCATTGTTCGCTACGGCTGAAACAAACTCTTCCATCAAACCAAGGTCGCCACCTCCGTGACCTCCGAGAATTGATGAGGACGCCACATCGGTGTCGATTATCTTGGTCGAATCCGTTAGAAAATCGAAGCGCCGTATTTTTGATCCGTCACCAAAAATCTCACCTTTTGTTCCAAAAATATGGGTTTTGCGATGACCCGCTTCGGTGAATGCAGTCATGGTGAATGCCGCCGTCCCACCTCTTTCGAATCGCATATTGACCACCTGGTGATCGACCACGTCGTTATCGCATTCGTAAACGCATCTGCCATAGGGTCCGTCCCGCAGGGCTTGAGTCACATTTT
>JAJFLT010000154.1 GCA_021772555.1 Opitutales bacterium
CGTCGTTGCGCAGCGATTCGGACATCAGGGTAAGTTTGCTCTGGTGGTCCCCGGCTTGGGGAATGCAGGTGGGGTGGATTTGCGTGTAACAGGGGTTGGCAAACCCGGCACCCCGTTTATAGGCCCGGTAGGCCGCCGTCACATTGCAACCGGCCGCATTGGTGGAGAGAAAAAATACATTGCTGTAGCCGCCCGTGGCCAGGATGACGGCGTCGGCGCTCCAGGATTCAATCTGTCCGCTGACCAGGTTGCGTGTCACGATGCCCTTGGCGTGACCGTTGACCAGGACGAGGTCGAGCATCTCGTGTCGGTTGTGCATTTTCACTTGTCCCAGGCCGATCTGTTGGCTGAGTGCGCTGTAGGCCCCAAGCAGAAGTTGCTGCCCGGTTTGCCCGCGGGCATAAAAAGTGCGGGAAACCTGCGCTCCGCCAAAAGATCGATTGGCCAGCAAGCCGCCGTATTCGCGGGCGAAGGGGACGCCCTGGGCCACGCATTGGTCGATGATGTTGCCGCTCAACTGGGCCAGGCGGTAGACGTTGGCCTCCCGCGAACGGTAGTCGCCCCCCTTGATGGTATCGTAAAAAAGCCGGTAATCGCTGTCCCCGTCGTTCTGGTAATTCTTGGAAGCGTTGATTCCACCCTGGGCGGCGATGCTGTGGGCGCGCCTCGGGCTGTCCTGGTAGCAGAAACAATGAACATTGTAACCGAGCTCACCCAAGCTGGCCGCCGCCGACCCCCCGGCCAGTCCGGAACCGACCACGATAACCCGGTATTTTCGCCGGTTGGCAGGATTGACCAATTTGATGCGAAACTTGTGGTTGTCCCACTTGTCGGCCAACGGACCCTCTGGTATCTTTGCGTCGAGATTCATATTTACGGATTCAAAGCGAGTGATCGCGCCAGGGCCAAGGTGGCCTCCACATGATCTTTGTCCAAAAGGTTAAAACCGGCGTATTCGGTTATCAGCACGGCCACGGGAATGGAAATAAAACCGAGAAAAACGACCCAACCATAAAGTAACGCTGCGTTGTCCAGAATGCCCCGCCATTTTTCGTTTCGCCAGCCCAAGGTTTGAAACATGCTCGATAGCCCGTGGGAAAGGTGCGGACAGAGCAGCCTCATCGTTACGATATAAAAAATGGAAACCCACCAATGGGAAAAACCCATATACATCATGGTGTAAATATCATGCACCGTTTCTCCGTGCAATTTGTAGGGAAGATTGCTGTAATCGTAAACCGACCGCACAGTGTAATGCAATATATGGAAAACGATGAAAAATAGCAGGATTACACCTGTATAAGGCATGGACCGGGAGGAAAATGTGGCCTCCACCGTGGCCTCTTTTTCGTAGCGGTCCGGGCGTGCCAGGCGGTTTTCAATCGTCAGCACAACGGCCATCCAAATATGCACGGTTACGCAGATTAGCAGAAAAAGGCGTATGCCCCATAGAACCACCCCCGGCAGTGATTGCAGCTTGTGCCCATAGGTATTGATATACTCTGGCGGCAGAAAAATCTGCACATTCCCAGCCATATGGCCCAAAACAAACCCGGCCAGAACAAACCCGCTCAAGGCCATCAAATATTTTTTGCCCAGAGAGGACTTCAACAACTGGTGAAGCGGATTCATTTAAACATACCTGGATAAGGGCTGGAAAACCTCACGCTCAAGGAATCCAACCAACCTATATCTACGGCCTTGGGCATGAAAAAGTAAAGGATTTTAAGGCCGGTATAATAAACACCACCAACCTATTAGCTTTGGCCAATGCCGCCAGAAAATTCACTAATAACGCTTCAAATTCATTTCCGATCAAAAACATTCCCCCATTATACCACACCACCTAAAATCCGGCAATCGCTACGTTGGGTCTGTTTGATGCGTTTGATTAGAACCTATCTCAAATTCACTGATGAATGATGTTTGTAGCGCCACGGTGGCAGATGCCAGGCGGCTTCGCGCCCAGATGGGCTGGAGCCCTTCGGGCGCGAACCAACGCCGCAGGGCTTCCAGCCCGACATGCCCCGACGCGCCTTGCTCAAACACATAATGGCTCTCTGCATCACCATCATCGAATTTGAGATTGGTTCTAAACCTTAAAAAAACTTCAATTCAATCAACCTCGATCCTAAAAAGGACCCATTGTGCCCGTTGCCCAAATCATTTAATTCGGGTGCCTCTTTTAACCGCTTAAAAGGATAGGGTGGCTCCCCCGAATATTCCCCGGTCGAGAGCTTTGAAATCGGCGAAGGAGTCGTATTGCTCATCGAAGAGATTTTCCACTCTGCCAAACAGCGTGAGGTGCTCATTTACCTTCCAGTCGGCATAGATGCGCCCCAGGTAATAATCGCCGGGATCGATGTCGATGACGAAGGGTGGGTTCGGCGGGAAGGACCGGTCCACTCTTTGTAAGGCTCCAGATATTTCGAATCCGAAATTGAGAGTTGCCGTCGGCGAGGTTGAGAAACCGCTCGTGAAGGTGTAGCGCGGACGCCGCAGGAGCCGCTCACCCGCCGTCAGATCCTCGGCGTTCATGAAAGTGAAATTGCCGTAAAGCCGGAGCTTTTCATTCCAATTCCAGGTGGTGGCGAATTCAATTCCCTCCGTTCGGATGCGACCCGCATTTTCCGTGTTGAAACTAACCGCGTCGAAAATAATGCGGTTATGGATGTCGTTGTAGAAATAGAGGACTTCCAGAGACATTTTTTCCTCAAAAAGTGATTGCCGTAAACCGATTTCCCAGGAATCGCTCTCTTCGGAGTTGAGGAGTGGGTTGCCGAAAGGACCGTAGAGGTCGTTGCCCTGTGGCGGGGCATAGGCGGTAGCCGCTTTGAGAAAAATTGCGGCTCCGGTTTCGCCGAGGTCAAAAGCGCCCGAGACGCTCCAGGTAGTGGGACTGCCGAAATCCGAAAATTCGTCCTTCCGAAAACGGGCGGTCAGAAAAAACTTCTCCTGCCATCGCCATTGAATCTGCCCGAAGACGCTATTGCTGTTCGAGCTGTTATCCACGAGTTCGGTCCCGAATTGAGCATCTTGACGGAAAAAGTCATTATTCAGATAAGTGTATCCGATCGTGGCTAGAAGGTTTTCCGTGGCCTGCCAGTCGACTTGCAGACTGGCCTCATCGGTGGTGGCTTCAAAATCGTTAAAGCTGGTAAAAAATCCGGTCGTGAGCGATTTCAGCTTGTCCCGCGTACGCGAGTAAAACAAATGGACTTTGAGTGAATCGGATATTTTCATGAGCATTCCGGGAGAGGCCATCCAATAGGCGTTCTCCTGGAAATCTTCCGCTTTGGGAAATCCGATATCGACGCGCGCGCCGGGCAGGCCATTGGAGGACTCGTAGTAGAGCCCCTGAAAATCGAAAGTGATGCGCTCGTTGACGCGATAGCGGAAGCTCGGCGTCCAATTGAAGATGCGGTAGTCGGCATGGGGCGTTTGATTTTCAGTTTCAAAATGGGACAGACCCGTGGAGTACCCAAAATCCCCATTCCTTCCAGCCAGGGAGAGGGAGACCTTATAAGTCCCGAAAGAGCCCGCTTCCGCGCTCAGACCGTAGGCCGCGTCCGACCCTTCGGGAGGCGATTCCCGCAGGTTGATGGCGACGACCCCGCCGATGCTCTCCGACCCGTACAAGGTGGAGGAAGCGCCGCGCATCACCTCGATTTTACCCACATTATCGAGGCCCAGCTGGGCCAGGTTGAACTGCCCGGAAAACCCCGGATTGATCCGTCGGCCGTTGAGGAGAAAAAGAGTGTGGTTGCTTTCCGTACCGCGGGAAAAGAGGGATGCATTGGCGCCTGTCTGGCCGCTTTGGCCGAGAAACATTCCGGGCAGGCTCTGCAATGCATCGGCCACGGTCAGCAATTGCTTTTGTTCCAACTCATCGGAACTCAATAGGGAAACAGAAGGTGACACCCAATCGGCGGAAACAGGCGTTCGAGTGGCCACAACCACGAAGGGCTCGAGGGTGGTTACCTGCCCCATTGAAAGTTTCACCGCGAGCAGCGCCACGATTAGCAAAATGTTTTTATGCATTTGTTGGAAGGGTTTACCGTTCGATCTGTGGGATAGTCCTCAATATTTAAAACACGTTTGCATCGAGCCCGAGTGTTTGGCAAGCTTTATTGGCAATTAAATGCCAATAAGAGTTGAATACCTGCTCCAGACTGGACAGATTGCATACTCTATTCTTAGGTGAGGCTTTAATTTGTAAAATCTGTGACCCGAAAAATTAAAATATACCTGGTGGGAGTTTTCCTGGGCTGTCTGTTGCTGACGGTTTTGCCCAAACCTTTCGGGACGAGCCGGAAAAACGCCCGCCCCTCGGCTGGCCAAGGACACGGGATTTATCCAATGACCATGACTGACGGTTACGAACGGGACGTTTCTCTGAAATCCGCTCCGGGCCGCATCATTTCCCTCGCCCCCAGTGTGACGGAAATCCTTTATGCCATCGGTGTGGAGGAGCGCTTGGTGGCCAACACAAAGTTCGATCTATATCCTCCTGAGGCGAAAAATATCTACAAAATTGGGGATATGCGCCATCCCAACCTGGAAATGATGGTGCAATTGCGTCCCGGCCTCGTGCTTGGCACCGTTCTCAGCCCGGCCTCTCTGTATGAGCGTATGGAGGCGGCCGGGCTGACAGCGGTTGCCTTGGCCCACTCCGATTGGGAAGGAGTCCTGGCGGACATCGGAACGGTGGGAAAGCTGGCCGGGGTCCCGGGAGAGGCCTTGCGTGCCATCAGCGAATTAAGGGAAAAGAGGGACCGTATTCTGGAAAAAATAAATTTCCAACGCCACAAACCTGTCCAACGGGTGGCCTTGCTCTACGATCTGGAAAAGCTCTACAGCGCCGGGAGCGGTTCCTGGGTGGGTGACCTGATTGAACTTTGCCATGCCGAAAATATTGCCGCCGGCCTACCTTCGGCCTGGCCCCAACTTTCCCTCGAAGGGTTCCTGAAATCTGACCCACAAATCGTCATTCTGGCGGTCGGGGAGGGCGTTGCCGCTCGTCAGACCGCCACCCGGGCCATTCATGATTTAGAGAAAGACGCGGTTTGGAAGCAGATCAACGCGGTGCGCAACGGACGGGTAGTTATGGTCTCGAAAAGCTATTTCGACGTCCCCGGTCCCCGCATGGTCAATGCTCTGGAGGAGGTCGCCCGGGCGATTCACCCGGAAGCCTTCTCCGCGCAATCCGGGCAGGTTCCGTAGAAGATGATTTCTTCTCCCTCGATGGTGAAACCGGGCGGCGGAGTGTAGGGAACATCCGGCGCCTCCTTTTCGAAATCGTACATTTTCCGGCACCTTGAGCAGATGAAATGCGGGTGATGCCGCCAGTCCACCTGCTCATAGCGGGTCGATTGGCCGGGATAGTCCAGGCTGACCAAGGTGCCGTCCGAGACTAGTTCGCGAATTTGCCGATAGACCGTGCGCAATCCCAGGCGGGGCGACTTTTCCCGGCCCAGGGCGTGAATCTCTTCCACCGTGAGGGGTCGGCCCGCCTCTTCGATAGCGGCCAGGATGGCTACCCGTTGTTTGGTTTTTCGGATCATGCCCAGCTGCATTTCATTGCATAAAACAGGTAAATCAGCCCGCTAATTCGCTTCTAGAATGACGATGAGGTTGCCACCTTCATGGGAGGGGCCGCCGAGAACTGTCGGAACCCCTTTTTGCATTACCAGCACGGTATTGATAAGGGTTGTTTTTCCCTTCGTCCAGCGGACACCGGTCCGGATTTTATTTTTCGCGGCGGGCGAAACTTCGACCTGCATGCGAAAACCATTGCCTAGGGAAAAAGAGGCTTTGCCAGGCATATCGATGGAAGTTCCTCCCGCCCCGTAATGGCGATAATGACCGAATTTGAAAAGACGGCGCAGTTTTCCTTCAAACCTTTTTACCTTGGGGTCGTTGGGCCCCTTTTCATTTGAAGCCAGAATCATGGTGCCCCGGAGGGAAACCTTGGCTGCTTCCGCCTGGGTGGCGCAAAGCGAAATACCCATAAACAAAGCCAGGCACAGGAAAATGGATGGCGTTATTCGTTTCTTTAGCATCGAAAAGCCTCCATTTTTGATTGTATTGACTGACGGGCATTGTGGATGCGTGACATGACGGTCCCGATTCTACATTTCATGATATTTGCAATCTCCTTGTATGACAATCCTTCAATTTCCCGCAAAACCAGCACCGTGCGCTGTTTTTCGGAAAGTGAATTCAATGCGATGTGAAACTGTTCCCTGATTTCCTTGCGGCGCAGGGCGGTGGACGGTGATTCGTGATGGCGCTCGGTTACAGCGGATTTTTTGGAATAACTCTGTTCGGAATCATCAAAAAAAGAAACCTCTGCACGGCGTTTTTTGGCGCGCACAAAATCCCACGCGGTAAAAACCGCGATACGGTAGAGCCAGGTGGAAAAGGCCGCTTTCCCTTTGAAGGAAGGCAGTTTTTTCCACGCTTTAACCCAGGTTTGCTGGACCACGTCCCGGGCATCGCTTTCGTGGAGGACAATTCGGTAGATAAGCCGGTAGGTACTTTCGTAGTGGGCTTTCACGATTTCGCCAAAAGCCTTTTGGTCGCCCCTTTGCGCCGTCTCTACCAGCCGCCGGATTTCATCCATGATTTTAAATCGCGTGATCCTTTAAACGAATTCTTACATACAGGAATTCTTACCGACAGCAAAAAATCATAAATGTTACCTTCCTCCATCGAGCGCTTTGGCCACATCGATTTACAACGCGAAGTATTTTTAAAGTGGCGAGGATTTTGTAGTTCAGTCCTGTGGGAATCCTGGTCCATCAATGAATAAATCCAGGGCGCTGCCCTGAAACCCGCTCTTCCACAGCCTGAGAGGCTGGTCGGTTTTTTTGCATATTGAATTTTTACTTCATACTCCACGTTTTCGTAACCTTTGGTTATGCGCGATCTCCCGATTAAACTGTTCTACGATCGACTTTTATTACGGTATAACTTCCCTGAACAAGACCAAGTTTGCTTAACAAGGTTTTCAACGCGTCGACTTTTTCTTTTGTCGTATTTCCAGTGAGTACTGAATAGGGTGTTTCTGGTATCTGATGGTATGGGTAGAGTTCACCTTTGGAGTGGTTTATATAATCTTGTTTAGGATTTTGTGAAATGAACGGACCGCGATTGATTAGTATTTGTGAAGCTACGGATAAAACGCGATTTCCTAGGACTTCATGAAGACGACGTAACAGGCGAACTAAAGAATTAGAGGCGAATTTTTCGAAAATAACTTCAGTGCCGTAGGGTTGACCATTCATACTCCAATCGATTTCGGTTTGGAAGGTAGTAGGAGGTTTTTTGCGGCCTTTTCTTATACTGGTTGATTGTATTCTTACATTCACATTTCTCGGAACGGAGATGTTTTGAGTAGGTGATTCGTTCTCTCCATTCAAGGATCTTGCAATCTCAGTGACTTCACTTTCAAGTCTTTGATTAGCGATTTCGAGTTCTTTTAATTTAGTAAGGAAACTTGAGAGTCGGACGACTTCTTCGTCATCACCCATTTGGAGAGCCTCTGTGATTTTTTTTCGGATTTGTGATCGTAACAAGTTAATTTTTGCATTCATAATTAGTTAAAGTTAAAGTTAAAGTTTAGTCAAGTCAAATAATTTTTAAGATATTTTATTTGGCTCTTGTAGATCTTTTCGTAAACTCTTGTTTTTCAATTCAATATGCAAAAAAACCGATCAGCCTCTCTGGCTGAGGAAGAGCGGGTTTCAGAGCAGCGCCCTGAGTTTAATCATTGCCCGAAACACTTTTTGTTGGCTTTCCCAATTGATGACGCGGAGAAAAACACCGGAAATCGTCTTTTGGCATCAAGCGTACTTACCTGCCATGTTGAAAAAGCCGGTTCCATGAAATCATTTGGAAAAAAATATCGCTTTATTTTTTAGAGCGGCAATTTTAGCAAGAACTTGCACCAACGGCAATAACGACTTATACTGTTTGCAAATGAAATATGGCATAAGAACCCCACTCTTCGATACTACCCCGAGCAAATGGTCCTTATGGGCGGGAATCCTGGCCTGTTGGCTGCTTCTGGGGCAACCCTTAACCGAGGTGGGCGGCAAGGGCCTTCCGCTGGAAAAAATCAAGTTGCCGGAAGGTTTTCAGATCGAAATCTTCGCCGACAACGTGCTCAATGCCCGGTCCCTCGCCCGCAGCCCCTCCGGCGTGCTTTATGTGGGAACCCGCCGCATCGGCAAAGGCCAGGTCTATGCCGTGGTGGACAAAGACAATGACTACAAGGCGGACGAGGTCATCGTCCTGGCCAAAGGATTGCACTTGCCCAATGGAGTGGCCTTTCGCGATGGAGACCTCTATGTGGCCGAAGTCAGCCGGATCATTAAATTTCCCTCTATCGAGAAAGACCTGCACAGCCCGCCAACATTCGAGATCGTCAACGACACATTTCCCAACAAGGAGCACCACGGCTGGAAATTCATCCGCTTCGGTCCCGATGAGCGGCTTTATGTGCCGGTCGGCGCGCCCTGCAATATCTGCAACGAGGGCGATCCATTCGCCACCATCATGAGCATGAAGGCGGATGGGACGGATTTGCAGGTATTTGCCCGCGGGGTTCGCAATACGGTCGGCTTCGATTGGCAACCGGATACCGGCGACCTGTGGTTCACCGAAAATGGCCGCGATCACTTAGGAAATGACCGGCCCTCCGATGAATTGAATCGCGCCACCAAACCCGGTCAGCATTTCGGTTATCCCTATCGGCACGCCAGAAATGTTTTCGACCCCGAATTCGGCGACATGGCCGTAAATTTTGACATCACCCTTCCGGAGCAGGAATTGGGGCCTCATGTGGCCGCGCTCGGACTCCGCTTCAACAACGGGAAAATGTTTCCCAAGCAGTACCAGGGGCAAATATTTTTTGCCGAACACGGTTCCTGGAACCGGGATGAAAAGATTGGCTACCGGGTTTCCGTGGTTACTTTGAAGAATGGCCGGGTGGCCAACTATGAGACCTTTGCCGAGGGTTGGCTGCAAGGGGACAAAGCCTGGGGGCGGCCTGTCGATGTGGAATTTCTACCCGATGGGTCGATGCTGGTCTCGGACGATTTTGCCAACGTCATCTACCGTATTACCTACAAGGGCGATGGCTCTTAAGCCGGGCATCAATCTCTGCCTAACTACCTGTAACCTGTAACTATTAACCCGGACTCGACGTTTGCGTGCGGGTTGCCATAATCCTAAAAGTAACCGACAAACCCTTGTTGCGGGTCGCAATTAATTCTCCTTCCTTAATGAAAACTATGTCTGTCAATGTATTTCCGTTGCTATTATTTGCGGTTGCAATCTCTTTGATGCCCGCCACCCGACTTGAAGGGGAAGGCAATTTGCCTCTTTTCAAGACCATTAAGAAGGAGGGCTATGGAGACCTTTCGGGCCGGGTGCAAACCCTTCTCATGGGCCGCAAGTTTGAAAATCAGGGGAGCGGCGACACCGAGCTGCATTCCGGTTCAACCGCCTTTTCCCTGAATTACGAAAGCCCCGCCTACAGTGGTTTTTCCGTCGGCGGCGAATACATGTACAGTTGGAAGCTATACAGTTCCGGCGACCGGCAAGCCTTTGGGAGTCTGGACCCGGCTTATGTATTGTCCAACTCGGATTTCTCTATCTTGAACAAGGTCTATATCCGCCTCGCCCTGGACGACTTGGGATGGGAGAACTCTTACCTCAAGGTGGGCCGTCAGGCCTTGCACACCGTTTTTGCGGGCACGTACAACATACGCCAAAAAGACCAGTCCTATGAAGCGGTCCTCTTGCACCTGGAAAACAACAAAAACTTGAGCGCCGATTTAGGATTCATCGACAAGTTCAGCAGTTGGACTTCGAGGGACGATTTAACCAACGGACCTTCCGCCAATGGATTTAATCCGGTGGAAAAAGTGGAAGGCGTTCCTTATTCTACCAATGGTATGCCCTTTGCCGAGGTAACCTATACGGGATTCGAGCGCGCGGAATTGACGATTTACGATTTCTACGGAGACGATCTGTATAACACCTTCGGCTTTAATATCGTGGGCACTGTTTTTGAGTCCGACGAATTCAAGACGGACCTAAAAATCAAATACATTCGTCAGAGCGGAATGGACAGGTATGAGAATTTTGTTGGATTTGATCTACAGTCCGATGCGCTTCAAGCGGGCGTGAATTTTCAAAAGGGAGACTTCCGTATCGAACCGGGCATCTTCATTGTCAGCGGTGGCGGCGCGGACAACGACATTCACAGTCCCTTCCAACCCAGCCTCATTATCGAAGAGCCGATGGTGGAGACGGACGCCGGTTTTTTTGGCGGCAGCCAGTCGTTCTTTGTCGAATCCAATTACAGTTGGAACGACAATAATCTATATATGCTCTACCTCTACACCGATCTTCACTCCTCGAACCCGATCGATAAAAGCAAGGAGTTTGATATCATTTATACACGCAATTTTGGTTCCAGTTACTACTTCAAGCTCAAAATGGCGTTCGTTGATTACGACGGGAGCGCCGGAGTCACCGGAATACTCGATTATCGCCTCTTTTTCGGGTGGAACCTCTAAGAGGCTAACCGTCCGTTTTATTTTCGGCGATGGAGCGTAAAAAGGCAACCATTCGGGGAAACTCGGACAAGGCGTAAACCATTTGATCTACATCGAAGCTCTCCACCGAAAGATTGAGTTTGCTCACATATTTATCGAATGCGGGCACCTTGAAATCGGTGGCTAGCTGATCCAGTGTTTGCGCAAGATTTTTAATCGGTCCGAGCCGCGATCGCTGGCTCGCTTTCTCGCACTGTTGCATAAGATCGCCCTCCAGAATAGTCAGCAATTCTGTCAGGCGCGACTTCTCCGATTCGGTCAAAGACTCTGGCGACGGGGAGGGAACCCGGCTTTTTTGTTCGACCGCTTTTTCTCCAATGCGATGAGGCAGGTGTTTCCGTAATTGTTCGATCAAATATTCCTTCGTCACCGGTTTCATGAGGTAACCCTGCAGGCTGAGTTCCTGGGTCAGGGTTTCTTCTGCATCGTGAGTGGAAGCCGTCAGGACAACAATTGGGGTGTCCGCTATTTCTGGATTTTTACGTATCTGTAAGGCTGCCTCCCGGCCATCCATGATGGGCATGTTTATATCGAGCAGGATCAGATCCGGCCTGTGTTGAAGCGTCATTTCGATAGCCACCGCACCGTTCTCCGCCTCGATCACATTGAGCCCCGAGTCACTCAGGTATTCGTAAATCAACGAGCGGTTCATGATGTTGTCCTCCACCACCAAAACCGTGGATGGCTCAAAGTGCACCGCAAATTGGGAGGCGGAATGCTCGCCATTTTCCTCGTCGATGACGGCTGCCGGTTCGATTTGTTTCAACCGTACGATAAAGCGGCTGCCTTTTCCCTGCTCGCTGTCAACCGAAATTTCTCCCCCCATCATTTCCACCAGGCGCTTGGTGATGGCCAGGCCAAGCCCCGAACCCTCGAACTGGCGGGTGCGTTGGCCGCTCTGTTGCTCGAAGGCTTCAAATATGCGTTTTTGATCTTCCTCCGGGATACCTATGCCGGTGTCTTCCAATGTAAACAAGAGGTCGAAATTGCTTCCCTTGTCCGCCGGGGCCAGACGCTTCACAGAAAGTGTGATTAGGCCTTTGGCTGTAAATTTGATGGCATTGCCGACAAGATTGAAAAGCACCTGGCGCATGCGTACCTCGTCCAGAAGAACTCGATTCGGTAGATCGGGATCGATTTCGATGCGCAGTTCGAGTCCTTTTTCACCCGTCTTGATTTCGAAAACCCGTCCGATGTCTTTTAACAACGCACCGATGTCCACAGGCTCCGGTTCCAGAACGAGTTTGCCAGCCTCGATTTTGGAAAGGTCGAGCAAGTCGTTGATGAGACCGAGAAGGGTTCGCCCGCTGGAGGCGATCGATTCCAAAAATCGCTTTTGCCGGGAATCTTTTATGTCTTTCTCCAGCAAACCACTGAATCCCAGAATGGCGTTCATGGGGGTGCGTATTTCGTGGCTCATATTGGCCAGGAAAATACTTTTGGCTTGGTTGGCGGCCTCGGCCCGCACCTTGGCGTTTTTCAATTCCGCTTCCGCTTGTTTAAACTCTGTGATGTCGCGGACGCAGGCAAGGATGGCCGGCTCGTCCTTGTATTCGATTTTTCGGAGCACGATTTCGGCATCGAAGACATGGCCGTCCTTGGGCCGCCGCGCTTTCCACTCCATGCGATGCACTTTGCCCGCCACGACTTCGGGCCAGAGGGATTCCAGGATTTCGGGAGAGTTTTCCTGGGCCGAGTAATGGCGGGAAATACTGAATTGGGCCGCCTCTTCGCGACTCACCTGATAAATTTCCAGCATCTTGTCGTTTACATCGATGACGCGCCCGTCCACGGCGTGGATAAATACGGCGTCATAGACCGAGTTGAAAACCGTTTTGAGGGCTTCTTCAGATTCCCGGATAGCTCTTTCCTTGCGCCGCATCTGCAAGGTCCAGATCAGGGCGATGACCAAAATTACGGCGGCTACTCCGCCCACCTGGAGGCCCACCCGCCAGAGCTCGCCGGTATCCGTTTGCGTATCGAAACGCACACTGATCCATTTACGGTAAATTTCATCGCGTTGTTCTTTCGAGATCGATGCCAGCCCCTTGTCCAGAATCGATACCAACTGTGGCCAGTCTTTGCGCACGGCAAAGGAAAGCTCCACCGTGTAAGGGGTGGGCGCGGCCACTTTCAAGTTGGTCAGGCCTTCCTTCTGGATAAGGTAGCTGGTTACCCCCAGCGATCCCACAAAAGCGTCAGCCGTCCCGGTAGATACCGCTCGCAGCGCCTCCTCCGGGGTGGCGGCGGCTTGCAGGGCTAAATCGGGAAAATCGTTTTCGATCGATTCTTGCGATGCGTATCCCTCCACCGCCGTCACTCGCAAATCCGTCAAATCGGCCAGGCCGGTGATGAATTTTTCGTCCTCCCGGGTAATGATGACAATGGGAAAATTGGCGTAGGGTCGGCTAAAATTGAGGTATTCACTTCTCGATGGTGTTTCCGATATGCAGTAAACGACATCGAGTGTCTTTTCTTTGGCGCGATCCAGAATGCCCGTCCACGCGAGGTCGGGAACGACTTGAAAATCAACCCCCAGCCGCTCCTCCATGAGCCTTACGTAATCCGAGGAAATTCCCGTATGGGCACCCTCTGCATCGAAGAAATCGTAGGGGGGAAAGCCGGGATCGGCTCCACCCATAAGGATGTTATGGTTCTGCAGCCATTGGCGCTCTTCACCGGTCAGCCTGACAAGACCTGCCGCTTTCTCGAAGTAACGGTTGGCCGGGTCGGCAATCCAGCGGCTCTCGATTTCCCGTAGCTCTTCTATGCTGATCGCGCTAAGCCCTTCGTCCACTAGCTTGAGCATTTCGCTGTCGCCCTCGACAACTGCGGCATACATGTCCTCGCTGATGAGAACGCGACTATCGGCTGTGATGCTGCCAGACAATCCGCGGCGGCTCAGAAACGCCTCCGTGACGGGTGCGGCCTCAAGAAAGGCCCTGATTTCTCCAGAAATCGTTGCGTTAATCATCTCCAAACCGTCTGTAAACGCGACCGTTTCAGCCCCTGGAAAATTCTCCCGGAGATATTTCTCCTGCGTGGTGCCTTTGAAGGCGCCTACCCTGTAACCGTTTAGCTCACTTAAATCGCCCACCGGTCCAAGATCGGCGGCATAGAACAACCGGTATTCGAGCCCGTAAAACGGCTGGGAGTAGTCGATAAAGGCGTCCCGTTCTTCAGAGAAAGCAAGGCCGCAGTGGATCTGCGCGTTACCATCCCGCAAATAGCCCAGTGCCACATTCCAGATCGCATATTTAAACTCAACGGGGCGTCCCGTCTTCTTCGACCAAAGATTCCACACATCGATCAGCAGCCCTGCCGGATCTCCCTGCGCATTGAGCATTGTGAGGGGCGGGGAATCCAGTGCCGCCGCGATGACCAGCGCCTCTTCTTTGTCCACCGTCGGCTCCGCCCAGCGCCCGGTGATGGCGGCGCGCTGCTCGGTCGGGATGAGCGCGATTCCCTTGTTGAATATATCCACCATATCAGCCCTGCCCTCAGCTGATGCGGTGTGGAAGGCACGTGCAAATATCGGACTTTCCGGGTGATAACGAAAATCTTTCAGTAGGCCGTTTTGGGCTAGTTGAAAGACGATTGGGAGGGTGTCGCCAACAAGTATTCGCACTTCCCCGCTACGAGCAGCATTCATCATCCCTTCAAAATTGTCGTACTCGATAACGATGGCTCCGGGCTGGCGTTCCCGAACATAATTGACTGCGAAATCTCCGGTCAAAATACCGATCTTGAAGCCGGCAAGGTCTTCGATCTTTTGTAGGCCAAAGATGGTTCGATGGAAAAAGAAGTGATTATCTCCAGTAAAGATCGGTTCGGTATAATCGAGGAATTGGTCGCGAGCGTCACTGTGGAAAAGTCCTCCATGATAGTCGGCCTCGCCGTTTTTCACCATCTGGATGGAGCCATTCCAGGTTGAACTTTTGAATTCGACTTCGATTCCGGTAACAACCGACCAAAGCCTCCAGAATTCGACCAGCGAGCCTCGCGCAACACCATTTTCATCGACGAACTGAAATGGGATAATGTCCTCGGCAATGGCAACGGTGACAGTCTTTCTTGAAGCACTTGCCAAAACCGGCTGCTGCGCGCCCGTCCAGCCCTCGAATATTTTATCAAATTCGCTTTCACTGATTTTTCCGAGACCTTCATTGACAAGTCTAAGAAGCGACTGGTTGCCCTTCCGCATGGCGGCTCGGAATTTGTTGAGAAAAATTGGTGTCTCCCCCCGCCGAACTGTGTCAAGCCCCCCATGTTTAGCCAGATAAGTAGAGGCTACTGGCGATTCCATGATGAATGCTGAAACCTCACCATCGATGGCGCTGAGCACCACTTCTTCATAGCCGCTGAATTCAACCACTTTCAATTCCGGTTGATTTTCCATCAGGTAATTAGCCGTTAAATCGCCTTTCACAACGCCCACCCTTTTTCCCGCGAGACTGGAGAATTCAATCGCTCCAGGGAGCCCGCCGTTCATGTAGAGGTATGTTTCTATCTCAAAAAAAGATTCGCTGAATTCGAGAAATTGTTCGCGCTCTCTCGAATGGAATATTCCGGCATTGAGATCGGCGCTCCCATCGCGCACCTGCGCCACGCTGTCGGCCCATGTTGTAGTGCTGAACTCGATTGGCACACCGCTTTTCTCCGACCAGAGATTCCAGAAATCGACCAGGATGCCCCGTTGGGTGCCGTCCGCCCCCTGAAAGAAGAACGGCATGTACTCAGAATAAACAATCTTTATTGGATCCTGGGATTGGGGTAGTGAGGCCGTTTCCTCCGCCAGGCCATGGGAGGAGAAGAAAACCAGTATGCCGAGCCAAAGGTTGCGCCTGCACATGAACGCTGCTTCCCGTAAATTCATCTTTTTTGAATGGATTCGGTTGTGCTGATAGGGAATTGGAAAATCGAAAATGTTTTTAACAGGTTCGTTTCGCGATGCTGCAAATGAGATCGGAAGAAGCGTTTATAGTTTCATAGATGTCACGGGATCGAAGAATTGGCAAGAATGCAATGCGTTTGAATTCCATCTAGAAGCTGTCGGATATCAGCGAGATACAATCCTCCCTCAAAGTATTTTCAGTTTCCTGAAAGACATTGCATTCTGCCCGTGAAATGCAATTTATGGAAGTATGGAAATTACTGAACCGGAAAGAAAATTCATGCAAAAAGAGCTACGCCGGAAAAATCTCTGCAAAGACCCCCTGGAGCAGTTTGAGGGATGGTTTAAAGATGCCTGGAATGCGAAAATTCCAGATGCTCACGCCATGAGTTTGGCCACTGCCTCGGCCCAAGGCATCCCCACCGTGCGCACGGTTCTCCTCAAGCGATTCGACCAGAAGGGTTTCGTTTTCTACACCAATTATGAAAGCGCTAAAGCCCGCCAGATCGACGAAAATCCCCATGTTGAATTGCTTTTTTTTTGGCAATCCCTCCAACGCCAGGTGCGCATAGCAGGAACAACGGAAAAAGTTCCCACCGCCGAATCCCTCAAATATTTCCTCACCAGGCCATTCGACAGTCGGTTGGGGGCCTGGGCCTCGGCCCAAAGCAGCGTTATCTCAACACGAGGTTTTCTGGAGATGAAACTCGATGAGATGAAGCGCAAGTTTGCCCAGGGCGAAGTGCCTTTGCCCTCCTTTTGGGGAGGCTACCGGGTGAAACCACGCACCCTGGAGTTCTGGCAGGGCGGGGAAGGGCGCCTGCATGATCGTTTCCTCTATACTCGAGAAGAAGACGATTCCTGGAAAATCGAGCGTCTTGCCCCATAAATTTGCGAGACCATGTTATGATTATCGATTGCCATATGCACACCCCGCTTTGCGGCCATGCCAGCGGCTCCCCCACCGAGTATGTCCAGTGGGCCGCCCGCAAAGGCCTCCAGTTGGTCACCTTCACCTGCCATATTCCCATGGACATGGGCGGATTCGGTAATTACGGCATCCGCATGAAAGAGAAACACCTGCCCAAATATTTCAAAATAGTGGAGCAGGCCCGAACCGTCGGGGAAAGGCTGGGAGTTGAAGTCCTCTGTGGCATAGAGGCGGAAATTTTTCCCGACGAGCAGGTCATGGCGCGAATGGACCAAACCCTGGCCGCGCACGATTTCGACTTCATTCTTGGTTCCCTTCACCACTTCACCTCCAGTTATGGGAATCGCCTGCGGACCGCCGACGCGCGAACGGATTTTGAGAAAGTGGAAACCTACTTTGAGGACCTCGCCACGGGCGCTCGAACAGGCCGCTACCACAGCATTTCCCACCCCGACGTGATTCGCATCTACGGAACGGTCGATCACTTCGACCCCGCCGAACACGAAAAAAGCATCCGGCGATTTCTGCAAAGCGTAATCGAGGCGGACATCTGTATGGAGGTCAACACCAGCGGATTCATCAAGGAATGTGCCCAGATGCACCCAGATCCGCTCATCCTCGACTGGGCATCCGAAATGGGCGTCAATCTCACCATCGGCTCCGATTCCCACAACCCCCAAAGTGTCGGCCAATTCTACGAGATCGTCCTACCCCTCCTCAAAGAAAAAGACTTCACCCAACTCCATTACCACCGAGCCGGCAAGCGTGTCGCTGTGCCCATCGAGGGCTAAAATAGATCCACATTGTAAGGCTCCGGCAGACCTTCTTGATGGCATCTTTTCCATCCATCGCCGACTACCGTTTCAGGTATAAAGTTTCGCCGAAAAGCATCGCTCTCGGGCGTATTGAAAAGAAAAAAGGGACGGTCAGTTAATAGGTATAAATGACCGCCCCTCTTTTACTGATTTTCAAAATGCTAGGGGACACTCGCGACTAACGCCATTGGGTTAGAGCAGGTTGCGCCCCGGAGCCTTGTCCTACTGTTTTTAGTTAGGCTGTTGCACCAATCGGCGATGGCGCTGTAGCTGGCTGGTGCAAGCTGACAACGGATAGCACTGCTGCAGCGTTAGCCCAATAATACCATGCGTCCAGGCCGCTAAATCCAAGGACAATCGGCGCAACTACGAATACGACTCCAACAAGAAAATCAACTTTGAGATGAATCGAGTAAGACAGTACGCGGAATACACCGAGTTCGTGATCGGTTAATAGTGTCAGAACAAACGCTGCCACACCCGTTGCAACTCCAAGCCACAATGCGAGTGGATGCGAACTACCCAGTTTCAGCAGGAATGGTAACGCCATCAAGCTAAGAGCGACCGGATAGTCGAGGAAGGCGTGCATCTTTTGAGTTATGAATCGAATTTTCATTATAATTACTCCTATTTTAAGTTGGTACTTACTATTAATGCTGACGGGTTGCGTTAGCGTTCAGGTTATACATTCCACCAGCCCTTATCTAACTGTTTGACGCAGTTGGCCCGTAAAACTCACAAAATTTGATTGTTTAAATTTGTAAGAATTGCCAAGCAATTGATTAGTAAAATCTTACGAAGTAAAAAACAATGTGTCCATTGACAAATTGTAGAGTAGACAAGAAGTCCTTGATTTTCTAAACTTGAAGAACCGTAAAATAAAAGTGGATCTCACGGGCGGCTATTGTTGCCGCAACGGTCCCTCCCTCGCGTGATCAAGTTCATCATAAAGAAGGCAATATTCGCTTGACCGGCGCGTGGAAAAAATCGGGCGATTCTAAGATACGGAAAGAATGGTACAACGTCGAAGTGCTCTACGACTCAGGCGTGACGCGGCAATCATCGCTAGTATCACTTCTTGGCCGGTCATTCCTTGTTCCGTGAACCACAAACACACGGTGAGGTACGGACAGAAGACTTCCATGAAATCTTTCCTTCAGCATCTCATTATGCCTTCGATCAAATTCCTCGACTTTATCAGGAACTAGACTTCCTTTGATGCCTGCACTTGCGCGAATGCGGCCTCGCCATGCTTCATGTGAGTATGAAACATACTCATCATAGGAATAGCTCTTTATATCGACAAAATTTCCGTCATTGAGATGACGAAACCAATCTGGATAGATACCGACCCCATCACCAAATATCCAATCTGGATTTGTTTCTTTAATCAGCCTCTCGGTGTGCAAAACTACATTTTGATGAAATGGTAACCAATCAAAATGAGCAATTATCAATCGACCGGAGGGCCTTAATACCCTCTTTACTTCCTTGAGAGCCCTTTGGTGGTTAAACCAGTGCCAACACTGACCAGCGGTGACAACATCAATACTCTCATTGGCAAGTTCAATATTCTCCGAGCATCCTTCTCTCCAGTCGATTTGCAAACCCTCCTCCTGAGCCAATTCATTCGCCTCTTTGAGGAGTTTCGCCGCTGGATCGATGCCTATGACTTTGCACCCAAGCTTTGCCAGGCCCCTGGCAACTGTTCCCGTCCCCGTTCCTAAATCAATGATAGATTCGTGGCCTTTGATCAACCCATTGCTTTGAAGCGAGGAAAAGAACGAGTCTGGAAATCCTGCTCGATGCTTTCGATAATCGCGGGCTGCTTTTCCGAAGTCTACATTCATCTCTTTATGTCTAACTATATGTAGCGGCAAATATGCTGCCTATCAAACTATTTAAATACGCAGAGGCATCCTTTGATAATACAAACCAAGTTCCCTAGAAAACTCATGCCGGACTCGAGATAATACTCAAACCACTATGGCCGGGCAGGTATTTTTTGATTCGTCGGTATGAAAAGGTTGGCTTTTTGCCAAAGTAGTATATATATGTTCATATAAAAAATGACGGCTTCTCGAAAACAATCAATGAATTCCAACCGTGGGCGTGGGGCGTCGGGCAATCCTCGCAATCGGTTTGAATCTACGGAGTTTGTGCCTGAGCCGGATGGGTTTTCCGATCCTGACGAATCGGACAATGTGTTGAAGACCCAGTATTTTCGGGACGCTTCCTGCTCTATCACTACTAGCAACAACAGCCCGGATGTGGGGTTCGACAAAAGCCTGAACCCTTACCGGGGTTGCGAGCATGGCTGCGTTTATTGCTATGCGCGGCCCACCCATGAGTTTCTCGGTTTTTCCTCCGGGTTGGATTTCGAGTCCAAAATCATAGTCAAAGAGGATGCCCCGCGGCTGTTGGAAAAGGAGCTCTCATCGCCGCGATGGAAGCCGGAGGTGTTGGCCATGAGCGGAGTGACCGATCCTTACCAGCCGGTGGAAAAAAAGCTTGGCATCACCAGGGGCTGCCTGGAGGTTTTGGCCCGTTTCAGGAACCCCGTTGTCATCATCACC
>JAJFLT010000155.1 GCA_021772555.1 Opitutales bacterium
CTGTTCTTCCGGGTTGTAAGGTGGGCGACAATTCCGTTGTAGGAGCCGGTTGTGTTGTTAATCGCAATGTCCCATCGGACACAACTGTGGTTGGTGTTCCAGCTAAACCGATAAAAAAGTGAACTTGTCTGAAATAATGGATTCATATCTGACGGAGAGTGCCAATCCTGAATAAGGAACGCATTTATCTTTCTCCTCCCCATGTCGGGGAAGAGGAATGGCGGCTGGTGAAGGATGCCTTCAAATCAAACTGGGTTGCCCCTGTGGGACCACACCTGGACGCTTTTGAAAATGAATTTTGCCGATACACGGGCGCTGAACACGCAGTAGCCTTAAATTCTGGCACAGCCGCTTTGCACCTAGCTCTATTGTTGGCTGGAGTCCAGTTAGATGACGAGGTATTGTGTTCCACATTAACGTTTGTAGCCTCCGCCAACCCCATTCGCTACCTTGGTGCCAAACCGATATTTATTGATAGTGATTTTAATTCCTGGAACATGGACCCCAACTTATTGGAGGACTGGCTTATCCGGCGAGCGGCTGTCAACCGACTACCCAGAGCGGTAAATGTGGTTCATCTTTACGGACAATGCGCGGACCTTGATGCTATCCATACAATTTGCGACCGTTATGATATTATTGTTATCGAAGATGCGGCGGAAGCTCTTGGGGCAACCTATAAAACCCGACGGGCAGGGATTTCTGCACCAATTGGCGTATTTTCATTTAATGGCAACAAGATTATTACTTCAAGTGGGGGTGGCATGCTCGTCTGCAAAGATAGCGCACTGGCCGAAAAGGCGCGGTTTTGGGCAACGCAGGCGCGAGATCCGGCTGACCATTACCAGCATTCGGAACAAGGTTACAATTACCGTCTGAGCAATGTTCTTGCGGCAATTGGCCGAGGTCAACTGGCTAAGCTGCCTGATTTTATTACATCTCGCAGAAATATATTTGATTATTACCAAGCGGCGTTAGGCGATTTGCCGGGAATTGATTTTATGCCTGAAGCGGAATGGGGTAAATGTACACGGTGGTTGTCCTGCATGACCGTGAATGAAGAATTAGCGGGGATCTCGCCAAATAAAATTCGTTTGCGACTGGAGGAGAATAACATTGAAAGTCGGCCCGTTTGGAAGCCCCTTCATTTGCAACCACTTTTTTCCGATTGCGAAAAAGCAGGTGGACGAGTTGCGGAAAAGTTGTTTCGTACCGGACTCTGTCTACCATCGGGTTCTGCCTTAACTTCTGAGCAATTACAACGAGTGGTTGCGGTTATAAAAAGTTGCTTTTAATTTGCGGAAGAATTGTCCATTGGTATTTCGAGTGAAATTTGATGTCTTATAAATGGTCATTAATGAGCGGACTTTATCGGTATTTGCTGCCATCGCGAACACCTCTCCTTTTTCTGTCTTATTCGGTTGCGCTGGCGGTTAGCTTACTCCTCGCCTACGAATTACGGTTCGATTTTGTCGTTTCAGGTGAATGGAAAGCTCTGCGATTTGAAAATATCTTATGGATCGTGCCGCTCAAACTTTTTTTACTTTTGGTTTTTGGCCAGTTTGGAGGCCTGTTAAGTTATTTTCGTCTCCCGGATTTTTACCGTGTATTCTTTGCCTTATTTATTGCCAGTCTCACATTAACCGTTACCTGGTTCGTTATGGGCGGCAACCCGATTCCCCCGAGAGGAGTAATTTTGGGAGATTTCATCTTTTCTCTAATTTTAATCGGTGGATTCCGGATTGGATTGAGGGTAGCCAGGGAAAGGTATTTTACGGGCGACCGGAGAAAATCCAAAATACAGCGCCGGGTTGCCATTGTGGGTGGCGGAGATGTTGGCGCGGCCACAGCTGCGGATATGTTGGCCAACCGCGGTCTGGGTATGCGGCCAATTATTTTTTTGGATGACAACCGCGAAAAATGGGGAAAACACATTCACGGCATAAAAGTTTTGGGCAGACCTGACAATATGGAAGCCATTTGCCAAAAATTCGGCATCGAGGAAATCATCATTGCAATGCCTTCGGCACCAGCGAGACGCATCCGTGAAATCGTGGATCTTGCCGCCGATATAAATCTTAAGGCGGAAATCGTCCCATCTTTGGCGGAATTAACAACGGGGCGGATAAGAGCCAGCCGGGTGCGCCCGGTAGAAATAGAAGATTTGCTGGGGAGGGAGACCGTCCAACTCGAGTCGGACAATATTCGTGACATGATTGCCAACCGCAGAGTATTGATAACCGGTGCGGGGGGAAGTATAGGGTTCGAGTTGAGCAGGCAGGTGGCATTTTATGGCCCGGATAAATTGCTTATACTTGACCGGGCCGAGGTCCAGCTTTTTCAGGCTGAACAAAACCTGATCGAAGAAGACTATGAGTCCATTTTGTTACCATTTGTAGCGGATGTTCAGGACGAGATGCGGATGCGGGAAATCATCCGCCAACACAGGCCGCAGATTGTTTTTCATGCAGCGGCCCACAAGCATGTTACCCTGATGGAACGGCAACCAGTGGAGGCGATTAAGAACAATGTTCTGGGGACAAAGCTGCTGGCTGATATTTCAATGGAGTTCGGGGTCGAAAAGTTCGTTTTCATATCCACTGACAAGGCGATAAATCCCACCAATGTCATGGGTGCCACCAAACGTTTGGCGGAAAAATACATTCAGGCTGTCAATTTTGTTCCTGACAACCGGACAAACTTTTTGGCGGTGCGTTTCGGCAATGTGCTGGGCTCCTCCGGGAGCGTGGTTCCTATTTTTCGTAAGCAAATAGGCTTGGGGGGGCCGGTCACCGTTACTCACCCGGAAGTGGAACGTTTTTTTATGACTATTCCCGAGGCGGTCGGCCTTGTTTTGCAAACGGCGACATTGGGAAATGGCGGAGAGATTTTCGTTCTTGATATGGGCGAGCCGATTAAAATTCTGGAACTGGCCAAGCAAATGATCGAATTAAGCGGTTTTCGTCCCGATGCCGACATCGAGATTAAATTCATCGGGTTGCGTCCGGGCGAGAAGCTTTATGAGGAAATACACCGGGATGAGGAAACGCTGGCGGAAACCCGTCACTCTCGCATATTGCGTTTTTTAAGCGAATCGGAATCCATCGAGACTATGAGCGCTCACTTCGATTGGATTCGGAAAAATCTGGATAATGGTAAATGCGGAAACGTTAACCATTGCAAAGAGTTGCTTAAAAAATACATACCAGAATATGTTCCCTTTCTGGATGATTGAATTATCCTATCTACCAAATTCGGGCGTAAATCATTGGTAGAAATAGGGGCAAATTTTCGATCGTACGTAACAGTGTCGACGTTCAAAAAGATTTGTAATAGATGGCCCCTTCGTTGTCCGTGAACAATATTTGCTGACTCGATTTATTGATGCCCGAAAAGCGAACCCCGAGATTTTCATCGATAAAATCTCCCACGTCATACTTGTAATTGCCGACCAATATTCTGGCTGAGTTGCCGTCTCCGATGGAACCTTTAATGACAAGGCTGTCCACCAGCGCGATGATGTTCGGGTCCTGTTCCGGCGCGGCGGGCTGAAAAATCACTGGTTGGGTAGCGGTAGCAGTTTCCACCACCATAGGTTCGGATTCGGCAACCGTTTCCTGGACGGCAAACTGGAAAATAGGAGCGTCTGGTTTCGCCTCCGAAATATCCGTTTCTTCCGTAATCGAAGGTTGCGGTGCGGGTAGAGCGAATTCGACTATCTCGGATGCCTCAGACTCATCTGCATCCTGCGTTGATTGCGGTTGTGTTGGAGGAGACGGAGCCGTTGCGGTCGGCGGAGGTTGGGCAGTTGGAGGTGATGCGGTGACCGATTTGGGTGGTGCTTCGCTTGGTGGAGTGCCGATAAAGGCTGAAATGGCGAAATAACCAGCGGCCAAAAAAATACCACCCACGAACAAAACCGCGAGGATCATTTTTTTTGGTGAAGCTTTGGCGCCAGCGGTTTTTTTGGGAGTCTTTGGGGGTTTGGTTTTGGCTTTTTTCTTTTTATCGGGCGGTGGTGGGGCTTTATCTTCTTTGCCTTTCGGTTTCGCTGGTTTGGCAAGTTTTACTTTGGCCTTCGGGGGTGGTGCTGGGACCACCTTTTTTTTACCCGGTGGAGGCGGCGCCGGTTTTTTGACGGGGGGCGGAGCTTTAACCACTGGTGGAGGAGCGTCTGCCTGGGGCGGGGCCACTGCTATTTCCGGTGGAGGAGGCTCATTTTCAACAACCGGGTTGTCCTCTGCTGGGACCGCGGGTCCATTTATCTCGGTCTCAGGCGAAGTCTCCGCCTCAAAGGGTTGTGAGGAGAGTCCCCGGATGGTAATGCCGGATTTTTTTTTCTTTCTAGCGGGGGGTGGCGTGGCTGTCTTTGGTTTTTCCTCGGCCTCAGGCGTTTGAGGTTTACTTCCCAGCTTTAAAGACGGGCCACCCTCTACGGGCTCTGGCTTGATATCGAAGGGATCGGCGGCGAGAGACTCTTCCTCGCTTTTTTCATCTTCCTCTTTTGGTGTATCTGCTTTTTGGGACCCCAGTGTGAGCTTCAGTTTTCCACCACCACCGGAATCCGCTGCCGGAGTTTCCGGTGGCGGCTCTTCCACCTTTTCCGGTTCCGTAGGAGGAGGAGGTTTTTCCTCGGGAACCTGATCGACGGGAGTCTGACCCGGTTTTCGGAGGGAAAGACGAAGTTTAGGAGGACTTTCAGGATTTTGAGATCCCTCGTCTCCAGAACCATCAGTAGAATTTGGCGTATTGGACTCCGGCATGATCAGAAAAAATGATTCGTTCCTTGTTAATCGAAATAACTCTTAATTTCAAGTCGCGGTTTACAAAAGAATTGAGCCTGAAAACCTTGTTGTCCATGAGAACCTTGCTGTTGGTTCCAGAAAGTCGAACTCCCTGAATGACCATTTTTTCAATGTATTCCAGGATGACTGGATTTTGGGTGGGAGCCGTCGAGGAGGTGGAAGGCTGTGGCCTGGCAGACGGTATGGGTTGGGTTCGCGCCACCGGTTTGGGAGTGACTACGACCGGTGGTGGTGCCGAAACCGTGGGCTGGACCGGTATTTGCGCGGCGGGTTGAGGCGTTTTGTCGACACTTTCCACCACGCTGTCGACAATATCGGCATTGGCACTGCCTTTGGCCACGGTTTGCCGGACAAGAGCAAATCCCTTTAGCGGAGCCTTGGGAGTTTCCTTAGGTTGGGCTTGTGCGGGCACAGGCTCGGGGTTTTTCGGTGGTGGTGCGGATTGCGCAATTGGCTCAATGGGCGTTGGTGTGGTATTGGCTACTGGCGTGGGCAGGGGTTTCGCCGGTTCCGGTTCTTTGACCGGTACGACGTCCTGGGTGATTGGATCCGACTGTGCCGGTTCCGGTTCGGTGGAAGTGGAAGCAACCGCCATAGGGGTACTGGACGGTTCTTTTTCATCATCGCTGATCAAACCCACGACCAAAAAAGCTATCGCGCTGCCGAAAATGCCCAAAACGATCACTGCGGCAAAAAAGATTTTCACCAACTGACTCTTGCCCATGCTATGGGAAGCACTCCCGCTTTGCCCAATGGGAGGAGGCTGCGCCTTGTCTCCAGAATGCGCCTTTTGAGCTTTTTTAAGGGCGTCGTTAATGAGGCTCATAAGCTCAAATCTTTTTGCGCGCGCCTGACATCCCAATAGTTGACGCTGTCCGAAGACCTAGTAAAAGCTGAGAGAAGGGATTTGTCACTCAAATTATTTATCAATCTCGGAATTCCCCGGCTGATCTTGAAAATTTTTCGGTAGGCATAGGGGGTAAAGCTGGGCCGACCCATGCCTCCTGCCATAGAGAGCCGATGCTGGATGTAATGAATCACCTGCTCCTGTGAGAGGGGGGTGAGGTCGAATTGGACCAGAATTCTCTGCTTCAGTTGACGCAAACGCTTTTCGGACAATTTTTCCTTCAGTTCCGGTTGTCCGATTAAAATGATCTGTAGCAACTTCTGTTTGTCGGTTTCCAGATTGGAAAGAAGCCTGATGTGCTCGAGGGCATCAAATGCCAGGTTTTGAGATTCATCGATGATGAGGACTATGTCCTTGCCGGCATGGATACGGTCCAGAAGTGCGCTGTTGAGCTGATTGAGTAGATCGCTACGGCTTCGAGCTTTGGCTTCTTCACCCATTTCCATCAAGATGGCCTTGAGTAATTGGGTTTCCGACAGCCGCGGATTGAGGATAAGGGCAGTTTGGTAGTGCTCAGGATCCAACTCCTCCAGCAATTTCCGGCAAAGTGTGGTTTTGCCGCAGCCGACCTCCCCGGTTAGCACAATGAATCCCTTCCTTTCCTTGATCCCATAGCGCAGGTATTGCAACGCATTCATATGGGTTGGGCTGAGGAAAAGAAACTTAGGGTCGGGAGTGATGTTGAAAGGCATCTCCCGGAAGCCGAAATAACTTTCGTACATAAGACGCTTAAATTCTTTTCTATTTCATAACAAAATATTTATGACTTTAAAAGGCGTAATCGTTTTTTCTTTTCAGGGGTTGAATCGCTCCCTAAAGTTTCCTATTAATATTGTCATGGCGGGGAAATTTGCATCTTTAGCTCAGATTATATTAGGCTTGTTGGGGGCCTTGCTGGTGCTTGTAGTCCTGTCTTTCAGCGCTCTTTTTTTGCAAAGCTATCGGGAATACGAGCATTTCAAATCGAAGGAACTGGGTTTGGAAAAACGCTTGGGGCAGTTGAAGGACGATATATCTGAAAAGGAGAAATACCTGGATCTCGTTCTACATGAGCCTGATTTTCTGGAGCGGGTGGTTCGTCAAAAGCTGGGTTATGCCCGCCCTGAAGAGACCATCTATCGATTTGAGAAAGAAGAAGAGCCAGAGTAATTTGGAATTCAAGGTGTCAGGTGGGCGTGCTCCCGCTATTTTGATGACATGGTATAAACGCCGTCCCAATCTTCGCCGGGCGGGTTTTCCTTTAAATACTGGCAACGGTTGCGCAGGATGATCGAGGGGTTAATTTTTCTGTCGTCCCCCTCCTCGGCTTCGTCGGGTCTGTTGGGTTCCCCTGATGCCGATTGTTGCAGCAGGGTAATGGCGCCATCCCAGTCCCTCGCAAAATATTTATCGAGGGCCTGCTGATAGTTGTGAATGCAATCGAGGACCGAGTTAGGCTGCTTTTCCTTGAATCCGACAAGCTCGTAGAGATTTGCCGGTTCCCGGCGACCTTTGACGCGGACTTTATCCAGAAATCGGAATGCAAATTCGGAGGAATCCTGTTCGGCCGTGGCCTTTGTTTCTTCCGTCAGCATGATGTAAACACCATAAGTTTTTGCCCCGCTTTCACAACGGGCGGCCAGATTAACCATATCGCCCATCATGGTGTAGTTTAAACGATATTCGGATCCGAAATTTCCCACCGTGGCGATCCCTGTATTGAGCCCGATACGTGATTTCAACTCCCTCAGCACATTGGCCTGCACACCATTTTTATTCGCCCATTCGCTTCTCAATTCGTCGAGGCATTCCTGCATTTTGGCTGCCGTATAGCAGGCCCGATAGGCGTGGTCCTTCATCTCCAAAGGCGCACCGAACATGGCCACGATGGCGTCTCCGATATATTTGTCCAGGGTACCGCCCTGGTCGCGCAAGATTTCCGTCATTGCCGTCAGGTAGAGATTCATGACTTCGGTCAGCTGGGTGGGGGATAGTTTTTCGGAAAAAGATGAAAAACTTTCCACATCGCTGAAAAGCACTGTAATGTTTTCCTCATAACCACCCAATTGGGGTTCCTCGTCGGCTTCCGCCAACCGTTTCACCATGACCGGTGAAAGATAGGCCGAAAATGTCCGCCGCAAACGGTTCCTTCGGCGTACCTCGATATAATAATGGCACCCCGCCGACCATAGAAAAGCCGTCGGCGCCATGATGAATGGCGGCACTATCCACCGGAAGTAAAAGCCAGTTGCGCGGCATAAGTAAACGGATGCAACGACCAGTCCGGCCGACACCATCAAGGCGCCAAGGAAGGAAGCGAGGGGTCGTAAAGGTGTTAATAGAAGAACCAAAATAACACCTAGTCCCAGGACGATTGTAGTTTCGTTTTTTCGGTTTAGGACGGTAAGCCAATCTAGATTGAGAAGATTTTCCAGAGCCATGACGTGGATTTCCACTCCGTTGTAAAACAGGTTGCGACCGGCTCCCCGATAGGGAGAGCGATACGTGTCTTTTGCGCTGCCCGAAAATCCTACTAAACCTTTGGCACCAACAAAAACAATTTTGTTTTTAAAGAACCCTGGTTCCAAACCATCAACCTGCAAAGCTCGCACAAAACTGACGGACGGGATTGAATCAGGTCTGCCCGTGTAGTTAATCCAGCGCTCCTGCGATCTTAGCCCCAGTTCTCTCTTTAATTTCGGTTCCAGAATCTGGGCTGTCTTCCAGGTGGCCGATGGAATATTTTCGCTGCCGGTGGCCAGTAGGCGGATTCCCTGATCGGGATCCAATTGACTGTAAATCATGCCCCATGCTAAAGCCTGTCGGCGAAACCGGCTGTTTGGCGCGATGATGATCTCCTCGTACTCGGTGTCAAAACCCTCATGCCGGTCCAGTCCAGCTCCCAAGACAACTTTTCCGTTTCGGGCGATGGCGGTCTCGAACGCCATGTCGCTAGCTTCGTTAGAGCTTTCCTGGTCAAAAACAATATCGTAAAAGACAAGGCGGGCGCCATCTTCCGTTAATCGATTGAGTAAATGTGCATGCAGGTTACGATCCCAAATCCGGTCATAGGGTTGCCCTAATGCTCGGTGGGATAAATCATCGATGTATACGATCACATAATCCCGACTCAATCGGTCAACTTCATGCAGGTGCAAAGGGCTGTGAAAAAGAAGATCGAAGCTATGTCTTCGCAAACCCATTCCATAGGGATACCATACGAATGATAAGCCAACGCCGCAGACAATGAGCAATCCAGCGATATACTGCGTTAAACTTTTAGTGGGCGATTTCCGCATTTCCCGGCAAGTGACTCTTACAGCCTACTGGTCGAACCTCTCGATCACCAGCCTGAAATTTGCCGGTGAATTTTCTGTGGCGGAAGCCTCCCAGGTCTCCGTAAATTCATCTTCCTCAAACAGGGTTTGACCAAGGTCGCTCCAGGGATGAAAGGCGGTCGATTTTTGTAGCTTGTAAACCACGCCTTTTCGGGATTTGGGCCGGGTGTATTGGATGGTATAACTGCCCCCGCCTTTATCGACGATGTGAAATGGCAGGCCCTCCGGGTTTTCCACGGTGGGGTCCGTTCCAAGGGAGAACTCCAGTAAATTGGCCAACCCGTCACCCTCGAAGTCCTCTTTTTCGCCGCTTGCTCCCCCGGAAAGTCCTTGAGCGATCACCCATGCTGGGTAGTCTTGATTGCCCGCCGGTTCATCAATGTTCACGCTCAAATTGCCGACCACCGGGATCGGGATCCCTTCGTCGTCCACCGGTGCGCCGTCTATGGCGGATGCGGTTAATGCCGATGCTTGCGGGTAGATGAGGACGGGGTTGGGGTTTGCCGTAATCTGTCCATTCTCATTTATGGGAAAACTTTGCGGATCGAGCAGCCAATCGGGCTGCGGGTCCGCCAATTCCTCCTCGAATTCTTCAAAGGTAAAAGGGTCGAGAAAAGTTCCGATAGCCGTGAAGTCGGCCAAACCGCCGGTTTCGACGGATGCATTCCCAGTTAATTCGATTTCCGTCAGGACGAGTCCGAATCCTTCGCCGCCGCCCTCTCCCGGAGGCGGTGGTGGTGTTCCCCCGCTAAAAAGCGGTTTTATACTGCCGTCGTCTTTATCATTGGAGGACGAATTGGTAGCCAGAATTTCTCCTGGAAGAGCCACTAGATTCGTCACGAAACCCCTTCCCAAAGTACCTGATTTCACTCCATTTCCAGCCCGGTCATCGACAATGAAAACACTGTTGATGAATCGCTTATGTTTGAACACCGGTTCATCATCATCGGTTAGTAACTCAAATAGGCTGATGGCCTGCACAATCTCCGAAAGATCAATTTGCACGATTTCGGAAACACTGTTGGCGGCCACATTGAATTCGAGGTCGAGGTCAGGCAGGTTGCTCCCGTCGAATTGCATGCGGAGCGCGCCCGAGGCCGTCGAGGAAGTGTTTTGAACCTGGAAACTCAACTGGTGAGGTTGTGTGTCGTCGGCCTCATCTCGAGAGACGTTGACATTCTTAAAAGTGAGGAACGCACCGTAGTTATTGACAATCCGGTTCCTCAGTGGATTGGTGCTGAAAAGGGAAATTTCGGTCGTAGAGACACCCAGATCGGGATCGTTAAACCCTTGGAAAATACGTAGATCAAATCGCTTGCGGGCCAGATTGGTGCTCAAGTCCTGGGCGAAACTGATGGTTTGCGTTTTTGGTTCGGCGTCGCCATCTGCCCAGAAAACAGCAGCATTGGAAACCGGCGTGAAGTCGGTCGCCGAGGATGCCGAGAGCTCCGTTCCGCCCGTTACAGAGGCGGATAAAATACGTCCGTATTCACCGACCACTACCGCCGTTCCGGAGGCAAAAATTATGTCGTAGAGCGAAGTTGCTCGCACCCGGCGCCGGGTCGGTTTGAAAACCGTATCATCTTCTGTCGAAATGATGAGACCCTCGCTGCCCACCGCAACTCTGGTGGAGCCGGCAGCGGTGACGGCAAAAAGCGAGAGCCGCGCCCCGGAGCGTTTTTCCTCCCAATTGAGGCCATCTGCGGAAACGAGGACCCGCCCCTCATCCGCCACCGCGGTAAAGCCGTTAAATCCGTTATTTGTATAGATCACTTCCCACAGCGTTTGCTCGGTAAAGTCACTGGTTGCAGGGGTCCAGGTCGCGCCGTCAGTCGAAGTGAATATGGCGCCCTCTTTTCCCACTGCCACAAATAAATTATTGTCGGCAATTTCGCCGCCGATCTGGTTTCCGAAAGTGATTCCGTAAAGAGCGCCGGATGTATTGCCTCCGTTGACGCGAGTCCAGGTTATGGCGTTGGTCGATGTCAGGATGGTATTTTCTTCGCCCACCGCATAAAACGCGCCATTGATGAATTCGATACCAAAGAGGGATACTTCGGTGGGGGATGTTTGGCTCGTCCAGGTGGCCCCATCGGCGGAAACGATGATCAATCCGTCATCGCCAACCGCCGCGAATCGGTTCATTCCGAAAGCGACCCCTTGTAAGTTGTCAAAAGGCGTTGCATGGAGAGTCCAGTCAAAACCGTTGGGAGAGGTCAGTGTCCCTTCTCCTGAGCTTACAACCACAAATGTACTGTTGCCGTGAGCAATTCCGGTGAGATCGTCGAATGTGCCAGAAGTTCTAGGTTTCAATGCCGAGTAATCGGAGATGCGTGTTGTTGTGCTGAGCCGTACCGATACGGCCCCTTCGCTCCCGTAGAGCCTCCTCAGGGTAATTGAAAAGACGCCCCGATCATCCTTGATCAGGTGCCGGTCGGAAGCGAATTCGATCAACCCCTGGCTTGTGAGGATGCCAAAGTCCCGGTTATCGATGGCGTCGATGTTATTTGCCACCCATGTCCACGAAGAGATATTGGTGAATTTGCGCAGCCAGCCAAGTTGGTCCAACTCGTTGCTGAAATTGTCCCGTAGCTCCGATTTTATCTCATGATTGATTATGGAGCTTCCATCTCCATTAGTGGGAGCGCCGGAAATCGTTCCTATGGTGGTGGAAGTTATATCATTGTTCAGCCCCCGCGCCGGATTGTCCCAGAGGTTCCAGTCGACATCGGCAAAGACGGAATAAAGAAACACCGGATTATCGACTGATCCTTGAAATAAAAAAAGGTACTCTTGCCATTGCAGAAAAACGGAGTCGGCCGGAAAATCGATCTCCACCTGCTCACCCGCTGCCAAACCCACGGTATTGCTACCGACGCCATCCGCAGCCGGAGCGAACCAAACATAGAACCCGTCTTTACCACCCGCGTTGTCGGTGTCAAATCCTCTGGCCAGCCATCTGATATCGGTAAAGATGATTCGCTCGTTGGCAGGTATATCGACCAAGGCCAGTAAAATGACGCTGTCCGGGGTGATGCGCGTCAAGGCCACGTCCCCCGGATTAAGTGCGCTCAAGGGTAGAGGGCCGCAAATCAAATAGACTGTAAGGCCGATAATCGCGGCCCGTGTCTTCTGGAAGGGATTCATTGCCATTCTCTCAAATTGTATCTTCAAACTTTACCGACACAATATAATATTAAATCAGGTCATGTTTTCAAAAACTGATTCTACCCGATGCGATGAAGGTGCGCTTTCGGGGCAGTTGGTTGAAATTGTTCAACGGATTGATCCTGTAATCCTCATCCGTCAGATTCAATAAACCGATCAATAATTCTCCGCGCTCGCTTTTAAGGCGAAACCCCGTTTCCAGGTTGATCATGCGAAAAGTGTCTCCCGGCAACCCCGGTTGGTAATTGCGATTGTCCTGTCGCCAGTAACTGTATTCGCCGCGGGCGAAAATGCCGTTGGCCGATTGATAGCGAATATTCCAGGATGCGTTGATTAAATCGGCGCCCAGGTTCGGAAGGACAGGGAAGGGGTCGATTTGTTGCGGTAAACCGGGGGTTGATTTGTTAATTTGGGCGTTGTTCCAGTTAAAACGCAGTCCCATTGACCACGAATCGCCCAAGAGCCGGTCCAGTCGCAGGGCAAACTGGGTTTCCTCGTAGTCGAAGGTCTCCTCGAAGGAAAACGCGTTGACCTCGATGGGAGGGAAGGGGAAAAATGCGGCCTCGAAGGCGTTCCGGTTTCGCCTAACATCAGAGTTGCCGTGGAAAAAACTCATTCCCAAATAGGTTTCCGGCCCCAGTTTTCCATCCACGGAGAAATTGGCCGTCTCGATACTGGCAGCGGGAATGGTTCCTGTCAGGTTCTCCGGAATGACAGACCGAAAGGCCTGAATGAAGCCGGAAACTTGATTGGGTTCCAGCCTGACCGGTTCGTCGATGGAAAAACCGGTCTGCGTTTTGCTGTAGGAGGCGCGAACGGTCCAACCCGCCAGTGGGCTCCAGGAGAGGCCCGCTTTCGGCCCCACCTGGTCGCTTGTTTTCTGGCCGGCTATGAGTGGTGCCTCGCCCAGGTTGCCAGGAAAAACCACTCGGTCGTAAGTCAGCCCAAGGGTGACATCAAGCCTTTGCCCCGGAATTGGCAGGGAGTGGTTGAAATATCCATAGACCGTCTGCCGGGAAAAATCCTCCGTCAGCTGTTGTGCGAGAAAATCGGCAAATAACGGGCTCGCGGTGCCCAGGGTCGAGGAATTTTTGATGTCTCCGGTTTGAAC
>JAJFLT010000156.1 GCA_021772555.1 Opitutales bacterium
GCCGTTGCTGTCGAATTTCTGGATACGGTCGTTATTCGAATCTACCACATAGACGTTACCGGAACTATCCAACGCCACATCCCGCGGGCCAACAAACTGTCCATCGCCGCTGCCGTCTGTCCCCCATTTGAGATCGAATGGGGGCGGTGTTTGGGCTTCGAGGTGGAGTGGGGCCAAGACCAGGAAGAGGGCCGGTAGGTATCGGCAAAATTTGCCAGGAGGGAGGGGCAAGCCTCTTTTTTTAACATAGGTAGGAAATCCTATTTTACGGGGTGATGTATTGAAAAATACATCAGAAGATATGAATAATTTTCATAGAAAAATGAGAGCGTTTTGTCAATTCGATTGTCAGAGGAGGCGCTCGGATTCAGGCAAAATGCGCTATTGTCAGTGTCTTTTCCCGGCGGTTGAAAATTAACGACGGAGTGGCAGGCGACATTTATTCCTTATCGATGGATGGCTCCCAGGCATATTCCATGTGCCGGGCTGTTTCCAGGGCGGTTTCCCGACCGAGGAGCCGGGCCACCGTGTAGAGAGACATGTCGATACCCGCGCTGATTCCCGCTGCCAGGATATATTTGCCATTGTCTACGAATCTCCGATCGTCCCGCACTCGGGTATGGGGAGCCATTTTACGTAGTCGGTTGATGGCCTGGTGATGCGTTGTGGCCTCCAAACCATCGAGCAACCCAGCTTCGGCCAGGAGGAGAGCCCCGGTGCAAACCGATAAAACCAATTCCGCTTTTTCAGTACGGTCCTTAATCCAGTCGATGAGTGGCTCATTGGAGATTTGCTGGCGGATGCCCATGCCGCCCGGTAAAAGCAGGATATCCATGGGTGGGCTTTCCCCGAGGGAATAATCGGACAATACCCGGAGGCCATTTCTGGCTCGTATTTCGGGATTCTCCGCGACGGTGAATACATTAAATGGCTTCCTGCTGGATTCACCATCTGTGGATGCTCGGGTAATGCTGAATACTTCGAAAGGACCGCAAAAATCGAGCACCTCAACATCATCAAAAAGCAGAATTCCCAGGTTTTTGCTACAATTCATTATTTTAGCTTCCGTTAATTAAGGTTCTAGGGTTGACACCGTTGAACGGGTTTTCCAATTTCGGGCTTCTTTTTTCCCTTTAGCGTAAATTTCTGCTAATAGTAGTTATTAAATTTTGGATTAATTCGATAAATTACAAAAATAAGTTGAAGAATGGAACCGAATTCATCTACTGGCTGAGCGTCACAGAAAATATTTTCCGGACCCCATAGCAGGTTTACGACTTTATTTCTCCTATTGTTTTAACATTTACAGGTTCTTTATTGAACTGAACTGAACTGAAACCCCTAAATAGCACTGGATGTCAATTACCAGAATTGAGCGAAAAAGCTTTTTGAAGTGGATGTTGGGACTGAGTGCCGGATTGTTTGGCTTGGCCAAAACCGGCGTTTCCGGGCGGAAAGACCCCAAACTTGATTCTACTGGTGATAATTTGCCCGTGGTAAACAGAGAACCAAGGGCGGTGGCGCGAAACAACCCTTTTGCCTGATGTGGGCGTTGAAGCGCGGAATGGGTTGAATTTTGTTTTTTTGAATAATGGCGAATATTTTCCCCAAATGGTCCAATAAGGTACCACTGAATGCGATCATCGCCTTGTTTCTATTGAGCAGTGTCGGGACCGCTGGAGTGTATTACTTTTTTTCGCCCAAATACACCCGCATAGGCTATCAACCGACCCAACCGGTGGCTTACGACCACAGCCTGCATGTCAACCAACTCGGCCTGGACTGCCGCTACTGCCATACTTATGTGGACCGCTCGGAGCACGCCAACGTGCCGGATGCGGCAACCTGCATGAATTGCCACAACCAGGTTTTGCCCGACAGCCCGCAATTGGCGCCCATCCGGGAAAGCTTTCAATCGGGCGAACCCGTCCCCTGGGTCCGTGTGCATAAATTGCCCGATTACGTTTATTTCGACCATTCCGCGCACGTCAACAGGGGCGTCAGTTGTGTCGAGTGCCACGGGCAAATCAATGAAATGAAAGTAGTCGAACACGCGGAACCATTGAGCATGGATTTTTGCCTTTCCTGTCACCGTAATCCGGCAGAAAAATTGCGACCGCTTGACAAAATTTACGATTTGGACTGGAAAGCACCCAACAAAGAGAAGCAGCTCGAAATGGGTAAACAACTCGTCGAAGCATGGAAAATCGACCCGCCTTTGAGCTGTTCCCGATGCCACCGATGATTCTCCCAAAACAACAAGAACAAGCTGTGAAACCTGCGGAAAACCTCCGCAGTGGCCCTAGCTACTGGAAAAGCCTCGACGAGTTGGCCGACACGGCTGAATTCCGCCAGTGGGTGGAGCGTGAGTTTCCCGCCGGGGCTTCCGAATTGGAGGGTGTCAACCGCAGGCATTTTCTCAAGATCATGGCTGCCACATTCGCTTTTGCCGGAGCCGGTATGGCTGGCTGCCGCAGGCCGGAACAGCATATTTTACCCTATTCGAAACAGCCCGAAAATAACGTTCCGGGGGTTCCCGTTTATTTTTCCACCTCCATGCCGACGGCCCGGGACAACATTCCCCTGGTCGTGGAGACCCACCAGAATCGTCCCACCAAGATCGAGGGTAATCCTGCTTACAGCCCGTATGGTGGAGCCACCAATCTTTACGCTCAGGCATCCATCCTCGATTTGTATGATCCGGACCGGGCGGCAACGAGTAAAAAAGGGTCACGGGAAATAAGCCAATCGGAGGTGGAGGCATGGCTTGATGCAATCGGTGAAAAATACCGTCCCACGCAGGGACAGGGTCTGGCCATCCTGGCCGAGGGAAGCACTTCCCCGACCCGCGAACGTCTCGTTAAAGCTCTCCAGGAGAGATTTCCGCGAGGCATTTGGGCGGAATACGATCCAGCCCAACGAAATAATGCGGAATCGGCTGCGGCCCGGCTTTTTGGAGAAAAACTGCGGCCCAGTTACCATTTTAAAAATGCGCGCCGAATTTTATCCTTCGACGCGGACTTTATAAACAGCGGGCCTGGCCACCTGCAATACGCCCGGGAATTTTCGGATCGGCGAAGGGTTCACGACCCCGCTGAAATCGAAAAAATGAGCCGCCTTTATATGGCCGAGAGCCATTACAGCGTGACGGGAACGATGGCCGATCACCGTCTCCGTTTACCGGCCAGCCATATTCCAGCACTGGCCGCTTTGGTAACCGCCGAATTGCTCGAAAAGATGGGCCGCGACGCGTCTCTGGCAGCGCTCCTGCGCCGAAAAGCGGACGGTTTGGAGGTGGATGCCGCCTGGGTTGCGGAATGTGTGGCCGATCTTATCGAACACAAAGGCGAAGCCATCATCGTAGCCGGTGAGGACCAACCGGTGGAAGTCCACCAACTGGCCTATTTGGCCAACGATCTTTTGTCCGCCCAAGGAAAAACGGTGGAATATCTGAAAGTTTCGGAAAACGCGGGCGCCACCATTGAGGAACTTGCGGAGGCCATTCAAGCCGGTCGGGTGGAAACCTTTATAATTCTCGGTGGTAATCCGGCCTACAATACCCCCGGCGACCTTAATTGGGCCGATTTGCAGGGAATGGTGGAAGAAGTTATCCACTATGGTTATTATGAGGATGAGACATCCGCTCTTTCCCAAGGACATATCGCCGCTGTCCATTACCTGGAATCCTGGGGGGACGGACGCGCCTGTGATGGGACCATTCTGCCGGTGCAGCCGATGATTTTGCCTTTATTTGACGGCTTACAGGAAATTGCTCTGCTGGCCCGTCTGGCCGGCCTGGAGGAAACCGATCCCTACCTTTTGGTGCGCCAAACGATTGCCGCATACACCGGCGAACTCGACAGCGATCGAGCTTTTGAACGCTTCCTCAGCGATGGACTCCTCGAAAATTCGGGCTATGCCTGGGCGAAAGTCGCCGTCAACAAAGGGGCCTTGCAAAAGGACGTGGCCGGGATGGACTTATCCACTAGGCAGTTTTCCGGCGGCAACCTGGAAGTTCGCATCACGACAGACCCCAAAATGCTGGATGGGCGCTATAGCAACAATGGCTGGTTGCAGGAGTGTCCCGACCCCATATCAAAGATCACCTGGGACAATGTCATTTCCATCAGCCCGAAATTGGCCCGAGAATTAGGCTGGGAGCCCGACACCCCGCGCTCCCCCGTTTCCCGGTTTCTGAAACTGGCGGAAGTTTCGGCTAAAAGATTTAACGATTTTCAAATGGGGCGTCAACTCGCCCCGGTGGGTAGGCTTTCAATCAACGGGACGACGCTTGAAGGTCCCATCGATGTCCAGCCCGGACTAGCCGATTATACCGTTGTTCTGACGACCGGCTATGGGCGCACAAAATCCGGACGGGTGGGGGACAATGTCGGCTTCAGTGCTTATCCACTGGTATCTTCGAATTCCGGTGGCATTGTACGGGGTGCCCAATTGGATCTGGCCGGGACCACGCATCACTTGGCCAATACCCAGGAACACTGGTCCATGGAAGGCCGCGCCATCATCCGGGAAGCCAATGTGGAGGACTTTCATAAGGATCCTCATTTTGTGGAGAAACTGGGTATGGAATCCCACTCTCCCCCGGTCATGGGCAGCGCCAAGGATATGTCGCTGCAAGAGCAGGCCCTTACCCAGCCACGTGGCAACTCCATGTATGAAACGCCAGATTTCGGCGGCGAACAGCAATGGGGCATGACCATCGACCTCAATGTTTGCACCGGATGCAGCGCCTGCATGATCGCCTGCCAAAGTGAAAACAATATCCCGATCGTGGGCAAGGACCAGGTGGCCCGGGGACGGGAAATGCACTGGATTCGCCTCGACCGCTACTATTCCAGCGGCGACACGGAGGAGAACAAACGTCACATACCGGACAATCCGCAGATTTCCGTGGCCCCGATTCCCTGCATGCATTGCGAGATGGCGCCCTGCGAGCAAGTCTGCCCAGTCAATGCCACAGTGCACGACTCCCAGGGGCTCAACGTGATGGCCTACAATCGCTGCGTGGGCACTCGTTATTGTGCCAATAATTGCCCTTATAAAGTCCGGCGCTTCAACTTTTTCGATTGGAACAAACGCGAAATAGACCACTTTTACGAAGGCCCTCTGGGGCCATCGGGAAAAGCAGAAATCAAAAGCTTGCAAAAGAATCCCGAGGTCACCGTCCGCATGCGCGGGGTGATGGAGAAATGCACCTATTGCCAGCAGCGAATCGATGTCGAGGTGATCAAAGCCAAAGTGGCCGCCCGGGATTCCGCCGAT
>JAJFLT010000157.1 GCA_021772555.1 Opitutales bacterium
CGAAGCGGAAAAAACACTGGCCGCTCGTCAAAAATTCCCCCCCGAAATCCGCCTTGCCTGCCAGGCGAAAGCAAAGGGCGGCCCCGTCCGCGTGCATCGTCTCGTGCGCGACAAACTCGACCTCGAACTCATGTGCTGCCAGGAATCCGTTTCCTCGGCCAAAAGCCTCGGCAGCGAAAGAGAGTTGGCCCTGTTTTTCCTCGACATCAGGGAGTTCACAACATTCGCTGAATCACGCTTGCCCTTCGATGTAATCCATATTCTCAACCGCTTTCATCGCATGGTGCAAAAAACCATCGAGCAAAACAACGGCTCCGTCATCGAAGTGGCCGGAGACGGGCTTTACGCCGTATTTGGCCTGGAATGCCCCATGTGCAATGCAGTTGCGGACGGCGTCCAAGCAGGTCATGCCGTCTTGAAAAACATAGAGATTTTCAACGACAATTACCTGCAGCCTTATTTCGACCACCGCTTTCGCATCGGCATAGGCATACATTCCGGCAAAGTCATTTACGGCCAACTCGGGATCGGAGTGGGTGGCGCCGCCAGCGTCATCGGCTACCCGGTCAATCTTGCCGCACGTGTCGAGGCGGCCACCAAAACCCTCAATAACGATTTCCTCATAACCGGGGATGCATTAAAAAAGCTGTCCGAACCCCTAACCGGAACCGTCGTAAAAAAAATACCTCTGAAAGGCGTGCCCGACCCGGTTGAAGTCCACCTGTTAGGAAATGCTTACCAATCGGAAATCGAAGGAGAAGGAGATAGAGAAAGTGGAAAAACCCAACATCCTGTTCATTCTCGCTGACGACCTTGGGTGGGGAGATGTCAGCTTTCACGGCTCTCCCATCAGGACTCCGAATATCGACCGGCTCGCCTCCGAAGGCCTCGAACTAGAGCAGCACTACGTCTGCCCCATGTGCACGCCAAGCCGCGTTTGCCTGTTGACCGGCCGCCACCCCAGCCGATTCGGAGCGCACGCCACCACGCCCTGCAACCCACCCGTTCTGCCCGACGGATACGCAACCCTGGCCACCGTTTTACGCGATCACGGCTACGACACGGGTATCTTCGGCAAATGGCACCTCGGCTCGGCACCGCCATACGGCCCCAATCAATTCGGTTTCAACAGCTCCTACGGGAGCCTCGCCGGTGGTGTCGATCCCTACAATCATCGCTACAAACGGGGAGAGTTTTCCATCACCTGGCACCGCAACGGAGAATTGGTGGAAGACACAGGGCACGTCACCGACTTAATTGTAAAAGAAGCGCAAGAGTGGATCGAAAGCCGCGACCGGCCTTGGTTTTGCTACGTGCCCTTTACCGCCGTGCATGTGCCGATCAAACCGACCCAATCCTCCCTCGACGCCTATCAATTTGAGCGCTTTGACGAAGACCCCTTAAAAGACCGCTCCTATAAAAAATATGCTGCCTACACCAGCCACATGGATCATGCCATCGGCCAATTACTCGAATCTCTGGAGCGAACCTGCCAGCGAGAGAATACCATCATCGTGTTTTCCTCCGATAACGGAGCGCTCAACGATTGCCCCCTGCATAAAACAGACCTGTATCCGGGCTGGCAGGAAGAATATCCGCGGCTCGGCTCCAATGGCCCCTTGCGCGGCGTCAAAGCACAGCTCTACGAAGGCGGCATCCGCACACCAACCATCGTCAACTGGCGAAGCCGGTTACCTGCGGGCACAGTGGACCACCCCGTCCACATGGTGGACTGGATGCCGACCTTTACGCAACTGACCGGCGCCGAACCCCAAGACGATCCTCGCTGGGACGGCATCAACCTCTGGCCGTTATTGTCGGATGCGGAGACGGAACCTCAAGAGCGGGATCTTTTCTGGAATTTCCGGGGCGGCACTCAATTGGGTTTTCGCCGGGGCGATTGGAAAATGACTTCCTGTCTGGGTGAAGGCGAAAGTGAATCCAAGGTGGAGCTTTTCAATATCACTAACGATCCTTATGAGAAGAAGGAGATATCCGCGGATTATCCGATTTTAGTAGGGGAACTAACGGAGGCAATCCAGAAACAACGCCAACTCGACGACACTTCCAACCGAAACCTGATATAATAGTTCTAATATAACCAAGGATCAATCCATGTCATTATCAGAAGAATCCACCAAAAAAATTGCCGACGCTCTCCTTGCCGGTCGCAAAATAGAAGCCATCAAGTTATACCGAAGCGAAACCGGAGAAAGTCTAACCGAAGCCAAAGCTTTTGTTGATAATTTAACAAACGAATTGAAACAGGAATTTCCCGACAAATTCAAAACCCAGGCCAAAGGATGCATGATCTACATCGTTATCGGAGTGCTTGGAACGGGTCTGGCCGGTTATCAGATTGTTGATTGGATCTCCTGAATTTATGGGCCGGATTCAGTTACTACCGCTGAATGAGATTATACCGGTCGGATTTGCATTGTCCCGTTTCCTGATTAAAATGGAAATAGAAACCGTTCATTCAAGAACGGCAGTTAATCTATTCTAAAAAACACCCATAACCGGGAGCCTGTTGATGATAATTCCACAATCAGTCCAAAAAGCTCTTGCTGCCAAGGGCGGTAGAAAACCCGATTTTAATCGCCTGAAGGCCTCATTGAATCATCAGGAACCGGATTGCGTTCCTCTTTTCGAAATGGCTATCGACCCGGAAATTAAAACGCAATTCATGGGCCGTTCCCTCAAAGGCCACGCGGACGAAATCGAGTTCTACGAAACGGCCGGGTACGATGTTTACCCTGTTTCTTTGACCGTAATCAACGTCAACATGAGGGCCGTTGAAGGCACAGGCCACGACAGCTCGAAAACACTTGGATTGAAAATTCCCAGTCGCACAACGACCAGCTACAAGGCTGAACTCGAGGCCTACACGGAGCGTCATTGGGCGGAGTTGCATAAAGGCGTCATAACCACCAAAGAGGAATTTCTCGCATACCCTTGGCCGGATGTGGACAAGCTCGACTTTTCCATCCTCGACGAGATCGGCGCGCTACTCCCATCGGGGATGAAGGTTGGCGTAATCATCGGAAAAATTTTTACCGGCGCATGGTTCATGATGGGAATGGAATCCTTCATGCTTGCGCTTGGTGACGACCCCGAACTCATTGACTTGATATATTCGAAAATCATCCCGTTGCAGATGCGGATCATGGAAGCCGCCATGGATCATCCGGCGGTCGGCCTGAGTTTTCATGCCGATGATCTTTCCGGAAACAACGGACCGTTAGTCAATCCCGATCATTATCGAAAACATGCTTTCCCCTGCTACAAAAAAATGTGCGAAATGGCCAAAGCGGCGGACAAACCGTTCATCTTTCATTCCGACGGCGACCTCTCGATGTTGCTCGAGGAACTTATCGACCTCGGCATAACCGGTTGGCATCCCATTGAAAAAACGGCTCACGACATCAACGAAGTAAAAGCAAAATACGGCCACAAGATTGCACTCATCGGCAACATCGACCTCCAATACACCCTCACCAGGGGAACTCCCAAAGAGGTCGGGGACGAAGTTCACACCCGCATACTCGACCTTGCACCCGGTGGTGGCTACTGTGTCTCCTCCGGCAACTCCATTCCCGATTACGTTCCCATCGACAATTACGCCGCTATGCTGGAGGCGACTTTCAAACACGGCAAATATCCGATTGTCTAACCTTTACTATAATACATCCTCCCTCTAACTACCTCCATTTATAAAATAACATTGGGGCACGACAAACGGTTATAATAACAAATGACATTCATCCACGACAATTTCCTCTTACAAAACAAAACGGCCGAGCGGCTCTACCACCAATTCGCTGCTGGACACCCCATTATCGATTACCACTGCCACTTGCTTCCAGCGGATTTGGCCGGTAACAGGCGATATCGGAATATCACCGAAATTTGTCTTGAGGGAGATCACTATAAATGGCGGGCCATGCGGGCCCATGGCGAACCGGAGCGGTTTATTACCGGAGACGCCGATCCCAAGGAAAAATTTTTGGCCTATGCCAGAACAGTACCTCATACCTACCGTAACCCGCTTTACCATTGGGCTCATCTGGAATTGAAACGCTATTTCGGTATCGACGATCTGCTCGACGAACGAAACGCCGAAACGATCTGGGAACAGGCCAATGAGGCGTTGCAACAGCCTCAATTATCGACCTGGGGTATCCTCCAAAAATTTAAAGTGGAAGTAATCGGAACAACCGACGACCCCACCGATACTCTTGCTCACCACGTTGCGTTATCCAAAAGCGAATGCCCCGCCAGGGTAGTTCCAACCTTTCGCCCCGACAATGCCTTGAAGATTGGAGACCCGCAAAACTGGAATGCCTGGGTTGACAAACTGGAGCAAGCCAGCGGGAAAAATTGTTCTAACTTAACTGCATTTATCGAAGCTCTTGCTTCCAGATGCGCCTATTTCGATGAGATGGGCGCGCGCGCTTCCGACCACGGTTTGAATCATTGCCCAAAAACGATTTGTAATGAACGTGAGGCCGAAATACTTTTTACCAAGGTGCGACGGGGAGAATGCGTCAATCTGGACCAGGCGGAGGGGTTTGCAGGTTTTATCCTCACTCAACTGGCCGAAATGTATTATGAAAAAGGCTGGATTATGCAGCTTCACCTCGGGGCCATGCGCAACGTAAACACCTACATCGTCAATTCACTGGGCCCTGACACCGGATGCGATTCGACGGGCGATTACCCACAGGCTCAAGCTCTGGCCACATTCCTGGGCGAGCTCTCCCAACGCGGCAAGCTTCCCAAAACAATTCTCTATAACTTGAATCCGGCCGACAATTATCTCTTCGCCACGATGTGCGGCAATTTTTTTGAAGAAGGAGTAGCGGGAAAAATGCAGTTCGGTAGCGCCTGGTGGTTTCTCGACCAAATGGATGGAATGACCTGGCAGTTAAACGCTCTCAGCAACACCGGGCTACTCAGCCATTTTGTCGGCATGTTAACAGATTCCCGCAGTATGATGAGTTATCCCCGGCACGAATATTTTCGCCGCCTGCTGTGCAACCTGATCGGCGATGAAATCGAAAAACGTCTACTTCCCGACGATATCGAAATGGCCGGAAAATTAATTGAAAATGTGTGCTACTATAACGCCCACAATTTTTTCAATTTCCATTAAAACTAAAACGTTTTTTCAAATTCCATCCTCATCATTGAATTGAGCAAAATCTCCGGGCGGTAACCGCAACTCCGTCCGCGGAAGTTTTGCCTCAGTTAAATCTTGTCACCGCCCAGGTAAATACCAAGCTAGGACCAATTCCTGTCCCTCGAAAATGAAACCAAGAAACCAAAAAAGGCCTGGGCCATTAACAACTGCCCAACGCTTGAGGAAATTTTCTGAATCAAAATCCCGCTCAGACTACATCAAATTGGACAAGCTATCGACTTTTACGGTAAGGGCAAAGGGCAACTCCATCCGGCGGCGTTGCCGGGAGGATGAGGCTACCCGCCTGCGCCTCAAATACAATCCCTACTACCACACCATCGAGCGGCAAAACGGCTCC
>JAJFLT010000158.1 GCA_021772555.1 Opitutales bacterium
AACGCCCGCCGCCACCATCGTGGCCGCATGGATGAGCGCCGATACCGGTGTGGGTCCCTCCATGGCGTCCGGCAGCCACACATGCAACGGCATTTGGGCCGATTTACCGAGAACACCACACAGCAGGCACAAACCAATGCCGGTCACCAGAAGACTCGGATTCAAGGCCAGAAGCCCTTCCAGTTTCACCAAGTTGACCGTCCCGTAATGCCAATAGCACCAGATGATCCCGATCAAAAACCCGAAATCGCCCACCCGGTTGACCATAAAGGCTTTCTTGGCTGCCTCCGCCGCCGAATTTTTTTCATAATAATGGCCGATCAGCAGATAGGAACTGAAACCCACCAGTTCCCAGAAAATAAACAGCATGAACAGGTTGTCGGCCAGGACGATGCCCAGCATGGAAAACAGAAAAAACGAGAGCCCGCCAAAATACCGCCCCTGCGCATTATCCTTCCGCATATAACCGACACTGAAAAGGTGTATCCAGAACCCCACAAAGCTGACCACGAAAAGCATGAGGGCCGACAATTGGTTAAAGTAAAATCCCATCGAAATGGAAACACTGCCCAGTGTGAGCCATTCTTTGGAAACGCGCAGAACTTCAAAATCTGAAATATAAAGCGTATGGAGAGACAACAGCATGACAACGCCGGCCGCCCCCACCGATAGGATGGAGGCGATCTTTCCCTGCCTTCGGAAAAAAATAATCGTCAACAAGGCCGAGACCAGGGGCGTCAGCAAAATGACGGAAAGTGTTTGCGCGAGGCTCATTTATTGTTAATTTTTCAAAACGTTCATTTCATTCACCAATACGGTTCCGCGCTTGCGAAACAAAGCCACGATAATGGCCAATCCCACGGCGACTTCCGCCGCCGCCACCGTGATGATGAAAAATACGAATACCGGTCCATCCATCATGGCATGATCGGGCGTCGCGTTGTAGCGGGAAAAACTGACCAATGCCAGATTGACCGCGTTGAGCATCAACTCCAGCGACATGTAGATAACCAAAGTATTTCGGCGCAGCAGAACACCGAAAACCCCGATCGCAAAAAGCAACCCGGAAACGGTCAAAAAGGCGTTCAATCCTACTGTCATTGTATCAAATTAAATATAAAATATTCCATCAATCCTGGGATGGGGTTTCTGTCGTTGGGGAAGGTTCTTTTTTGCTGATGTAAATCACCCCCACCATGGCGGCCAGGAGCAAAAACCCGATCAGTTGAAACGGGAGCATGTATTTGGTAAATAATTCATACCCGAAATGGCGCGACAGAGAGGCCGCCGTTTGCAGGGGCAGTTCCGGTTCGGGCCCGGCCCGGCCTGAAGCAAAGAGTCCCACGACTCCCAACGCCAGCAAAGCAAAGGCCAACCCCGCGGCCACTACGCTGATCGCCTTGGGCCGGATTTTGCCCGATCCCTCGACATCCAGCAACATGATGATAAAGAGAAAAAGGACCACCACCGCGCCTGCGTAAACCAGCGTCTGAATAACAGCCAAAAAATAAGATTCCAACATCACGAACAAGGCCGCTATTCCGACAAAGGCCACGATGAGGAACATCGCTCCATTAACTGGATTGCGGCTGACCACCACAAAAAAGGCGGAAAGGAGAACCGCGGCGGAAAAAAGATAAAATAGAATGTCTTCCATCTCGACCCGAACTTCCTAGCGTTTGATGCGGCGGTTAAGCATAAATCCCTCCCCGCCATCTGTGGTAATTATTCGCATGATGTTAAAAAATACTTAGAACCTATCTCAAATTCGCGGATGAATGATGTTTGTAGCGCCACGGAGGCAGATGCCAGGCGGCTTCGTGCCCAGATGGGCTGGAGCCCTTCGGGCGCGAACCAACGCCGCAGGTGCCGCCGTGCCGCACAAATCCTTCGGACAGAGGCGATTTTGAGTTTGAGCGGCGTTCCGTCGGGGCCGCAGGGCTTCCAGCCCGACATACCCCGACGCGCCTTGCTCAAACTCATAATAGTTCTCTGCATCATCATCTTCTAATTTGAGATAGGTTCTATCCATGAACTTCATTTTCCTCCGCTGCACGGCGTTTTTTCTCCCATTTATAGTGTTCGTCGGGTAGTGTTCCGCCCATCTCATAGAGCTTGGATTTGGAGAATACCAACTCCTCCCGGCTATAGCCGTTGAGTGAGAATACATTTTGCAAAAATATGGCCTCCTCCGGGCAAACTTCCTGGCAAAACCCGCAATAGATACACCGCAGCATGTCGATGTCGAATTCCCTCGGCGCCTTTTCCACATGAGCGTTTTCCGCCTCTGCGGAAATTTCTCCGGGCTGAATGCGTATGGCTTTGGGCGGACAGACGAATTCACATAATTGGCAGGACACGCATTTCTCCCGTCCCCTCGGGTCTTTCACCAAGGTGGGAATTCCGCGATAACCATTCGGTATGACCGGCCGCACATCGGGGTATTCAAGGGTCACCTTCTTCTTGAACAAATTCCACAGGGTAATCTTCAACCCCATGAGAATCTGTGGAAGATAGGTCCGCTCCGCCCAACTGAGAGGCCTTCGCTCTAATTTCTTAAAAGCCATGCCGGACGGAATTAATAAGGTTCATGGTTCATTATGGTTCAAACGATCCAATTTTCAAATAAAGCGATGAGAATGGCATTCAAAATCAAATTGGCCAGCGCCAGCGGAAGCAAAACCGTCCAGCCCAGCCGCATGACCTGGTCGTAACGGAATCGGGGCAGGGTCCACCGAATCCAGATGAAGAAAAACACCACGGTGAGTACTTTGCCCAAAAACCAGAGGGTGGAGAAAACCCCGCCCAGCCAACCCTCCGGCCAGGGGGAAGCAAATCCGGGCAGGAAGTTCCATCCACCGAAATAAAGAATGACCAGCACACCCGAACCGATCACAATGTGCGTGTACTCGCCCACGAAAAAGAGGCCGAACTTCATCGAACCGTATTCGGTGTGATAACCGGAAACCAACTCCGTTTCCGCCTCCGGCATGTCGAAAGGCAGGCGGTTCGTTTCCGCGAACAACGCTACCAGAAATATCAGCGCGGACAATGGCTGCCAGAACACCAGCCACACCGTATCCTGTGATTGCACCACGTTGAAAAGGCTCAACCCCGTTTCCGTACCGGGAGCGTTGGCCCACAAAAATGCTGGCAGGATGGATAGACCCATGGCCAATTCGTAGGAAATCATTTGCGCGGAGGCGCGAATCCCTCCCAAAAACGGGTATTTGCTGTTCGCCGCCCAACCCGCCAGGATGATGCCGTAAACGCCCAGCGAAGAGACCGCCAAAATGAAAAGCATCCCGATATCGATGTTGGCCAGCACCAACGGCGCTCCATCCATCTCTCCGAAAGGCAGCACCACCATCGTCGTCATGGCTGGGATAAATGCCACGCACGGGGCAAGAAAATAGTAAAGCAGGTTTACATGGCCGGGCACCGGGTCTTCCTTGAAGATGAATTTCAATCCATCCGCTACCGGCTGGAAAATACCTATTCGGGTGAGAATCCTTCCCAAAATCGGAATGTGTCCCAATAAGGGCAGCAAGGTGCGGTTGGGCCCATGACGCCCCTGGATCCAGCCCGCGATTTTGCGCTCCGCCAGCACCGCATAGGCGGCCATTCCCATGACCACGGAAATCATGATGAGCGCCTTCACAAAAGCCACTAATACCGGCAGGTAAGTCATTCCACAACCTCCCCGGTTTTCACGTTTCCGCTCGTCGGTTCATGGTGCAGACTTTTGCCTTCAATAAACGGCAGCCGCTCCCATCGGGAACCGTTAATTAAAAGACCGGTATCCGGGAAATCGTCGAAATCAACCCCGGCAAACTCTGGAATTGTGTTCCTCATTTCCGCCCAAACATCGTTGGGACAGGCGACCGCATCCGCTACCGAATCGAGACCGCAAAGCAGTTGGCTCAAAGGAAAAATATCGGCGGAAACCCCCGTTGGTCCCGGTACGCAGGCCTGGAATTTCTGGAGGCGAAACTGCTGGTTGATGAACGTTCCGGATTTTTCAAAAACGGTCAGGGTTGGGAACACCACATCGGCGACCTCTCCCGTCTCGTTGCAATGCGTTCCAAAATAGATCAGGTTGGCTTTCTGCAAAAGTTCCCGGCTTATACCGCATGCCGTGAGGTCCTCCCCAAGAGACAGGATGGTCTTTACCCCACCGCTTTCCAATGCCTCGGCCAGATTTGTAAGGTTCGCCTCGGGCAGCGTTTTTACCAGACCCGTCAGGAGTGAGCCCCGCACGTTCGAATTCCGGTCCGCAGAAATGAGAAGTCCATCCCCTTCCCCGGTCCGGCTGACCAGCGAAACGGAAACAGCCTCAACCGCATGGGCCATTTTTCTCAGCAGGTATTGTTCCTCCACACTGGCCTGGCCGGAGCCCACAATGGCCACCGATCCTTTTTCCAAAAGAGCCGCGGCTTCCCTCGCCGCCTCCTCCGCCGGCGTGGGCTTCCCCCCGACCGTGTAGTGGACCAGACGATCATCGGAATCAACCGCTTTGTAGAGAACGCGCCCGCTATCCGGCATCCAGGTATCATTTACCTCGTCGTTACGCCTTGGTGTGATGCGATAAATTTCCCCCTCCCGGCTTCCCACCAGTGTATTTACGCCCACGCTGCTCTCGGTGCAGATGCTGGGCCTCTCCTTGAGAAACCAGACCCGCATTTTAAACCGAAAATCGAGGCTCGTAAGCGCTCCCACCGGGCAAATATCGACCGTGTTGAGGGAGTAATTGTTTTGCAGTTCCTTGCCCGGGAAACAGGTTAAAGTGGAATAACTGCCTCGGTCGATGAAACCTAAAACGTCGTCCTTGGCCACCTCTTTGCAAAATCGTATGCAGCGCGAACAAAGGATGCACCTCTCGTCGTCCAGCATGACCCGCGGCCCCAGGCGGGTTCGCTTCGGTTTCACATTTTTGTTTTCCACGAACCGGCTGTATCCCTGCCCGTAATCGGTGGCGTATTCCTGTAAACTGCACTCACCCGCCTGATCGCAAATGGGGCAATCCAACGGGTGGTTAATCAGGAGAAATTCCATCACCCCATTGCGGCAATCACGCACCAGTTGCGAGTCGGTTCGAATATGAATATCGGGCAATGCCTTGGTCGCGCAGGCGATGGCCGGACGCGGCAGCCAGCCGATTTTCTGCAACCCCCGCCGATCCAGAATCGGTTCCCCGGTCGCCCGGTCCTTCAGCGGCATACCGTACTCCATCAAACACATGCGGCAGTTTCCCGTCACGCTCAGCTTGGGATGGTAGCAGTAGTGCGGCACCTCTTTGCCCGCCAGACGGGCCGCCTCGATCATATTGATCCCGGCAGGAACCTGAATCTCCTCCTCGTCGATGAAAACGCTGATCAAATTGTTGTTCTTCTCCTTCATCTGGCTGTTGATTCCAAAAAAAAGTTCCTTCTGTAAATACCTTTCGCGGCCACCAGGCGAATTTTCTCAAGGTTGAGTGAGCTACCCCCGGCGCGTTTCTCGGGTTGATACAGATTACCCTCAACCTGACACCCGAAACCCGACACCTGAAACTCCGCTCCCTTACTCATATTAACCGGTTCGCATCCTTCATTGCGGCGGAATGATTCTCAGCGGTCTTGGCCTCAAATTCCTCCCTGAATTTTGCCACGAAACTCTGCGTAGGCCAGGAACAGGCCTCCCCAAAGGCACAGATCGTGCGCCCCTCGATCTGGCGACTGATGGAGGTCAGTAATTCCGCATCCTCCACTCGCCCCCGGCCATTGCACATGCGGGTCGTCACCTTCTTCATCCAGAGCGATCCCTCTCGGCATGGCGTGCACTGCCCACAGCTTTCATGTGCGTAAAATGCATTCAGATTGGCCAAGGCTTGAACCATATCCACCGTATCATCCATCACGATGACTCCCCCAGAACCGGACATGGTGCCGACCGCCATGAAGCTGTCAAAATCCAGTGGAATATCCTTGATCCCCCAGTCGAAAGCGGTTCCGTCCCGCAGGTGACCTTCATAGCGCTCGTCCGCCCGCAATATTTTGGCCGAGGAACCGCCCGGAATGACCGCTTTCAATTTTCGGCCCGGGAACATTCCGCCGCAGACTTCATAAATGAGATCCCCCAGCGTAATGGCGCCACCCTCGAATTCATAATAGCCTGGTTTTTTCACCTGGCCGCTTACGCACCAGATGCGGGTTCCGGCGGCCCCGGGCTTTCCCCTATGGGAAAATTCCTCCCCGCCGATCTCCACGATGCGCTTGATATTGCACAGCGTCTCCACGTTGTTGACGATGGTGGGGCATTGGTAAAGGCCGAGCACGGCGGGAAAATACGGCGGCTTGATCCGTGGATAAGGCCGTTTCCCCTCGATCGACTCAATAAGTCCGGTTTCCTCCCCGCAAATATAGGCGCCCGCCCCGCGGTGGACCACGATTTCACACGAATAATCGCTGCCCAGTATATTGGGGCCGGCAAAATTGGCAGATCGCGCCTCTTCAATGGCCTTTTCGAGAATACGGGCACCCTCTGGAAATTCCTCCCGAATGTAAATGAAAGCCAGCTTTGTACCCGTGGCATAGGCGGCGATCATCATGCCCTCAATCAACTGGTGGGGATCTTTGTGGATGATTTGCCGGTCCTTGAAAGTGCCCGGTTCGGACTCATCGGCATTGCAAATCAGGTAAATCGGTTTACCCGACTTGCGGTCCAGAAACTTCCACTTCATACCGGCCGGGAAACCGGCCCCGCCACGGCCCCGCAAACCGGAAAGCTCCACCTCATAGCACACGTCCTCCGGCTTCATAGTGAACGCCTTGCGCAGCATCTCGTAGCCGCCATTGCGCAAATAGCAATCCAGGTCGTTGCTATAACCGGGCTGGTCGACGTTTTTTAAAATAACTCTGGTTTCTGCGGGAGGCATGGTTGTTACTATTACTCTACGGTTTCACCTTTAATCTCCGCTGCGATGGCGATAGCTTTTGTTTCGTCCACATTCTCATAAAAATCATCATCCACCATGATCACGGGCCCGGTGCCGCAACCGGCCAGGCATTCCGCAAACTCGATTTGCACCTCCCCGTCCTCAGAGGTGTTTCCAAGTGTGCAGCCTAACTCCTTTTGCAAGGTATCGCAAATTTTATAGGAGCCCGCCAATGCACAGGGAAGAGTCCGGCAGACCCTGACCAACCGCCGGGCGCCGGGTTTCTCTTTGAAAAACGGATAAAAGGTAACCAGCTCGTAAACATTGATCGGCTCGATTTGAAGTTTCTCCGCAATCCACTCCATGGCCTCCCCCGAAACATATCCCTGGTCGGCCTGAACAAAATGCAGCAGCGGCAGCACGGCGCTTCGTGCCACCGGGTATTTCGGTATCACCGCCTCGATCTGCGCAAGAGTCTCTGGTTTCAGATTCATGGTTTCGGGTGTCAGGTTTCGGGTGTCAGGATGCAGGTTTCAGGGATGGGCCAACCAGTGGAAGAGCACTCCGGTTCTGACCCATATTCAGCCTCGGTTTCATCGACTTGCCATCGGCGGTCAGTGGTCCGCAATTTACGCTCCAAAGTCTTCTCCAAACCATTGAGCATGCGGATGCATTCCTTGTATCGAGCACGAAATGACTCATAGACTTCCATTGTGATGTATTGCTTAAGCAAAGCCATGTAGATATGGTGGACTGTCTCGCCAGCTTCACCCCGGGCCCGATTCACTCCTTCGATTTTATTGCGAACATGCCGATCATCGTTCTTCTCCGCCAGTTGTGCCGGAGCGCTATTCGACGACCGTCTAACCTGGCTGCCCAATTCGTACTTTTCCGCCGATGGCCATTTAATAGTAAGGTCACAGACTTCGATATGCAACCGGCACAATTTCCGATACACATCGAGGTCTTCTACATCCATATAACTACGCTCTGCCATCACAAAATTATCAATCCTGAAACCCGAAACCTGAAACCTGACACCTGACACCTGAACACTACCTCCCTCATCGATCGCATTCCCCCAGGACAAAGTCGAAACTACCCAGAATAACCGGGATGTCCGCCACCATGCAGCCTTTCAAAACCTGTGGCAGGATGCTTAAATTACAAAAACTCGGTGCCCGGATTTTCAGCCGATAGGGAACCCCTCCCCCCTTCGAAACAATGTAAAAGCCCAAGACCCCTTTCGGGTTTTCCGCCTCAAAATAGACTTCCCCCGGTGGAATTTGCGGCCCTTCCGTTACCAGCATGAAATTCTGGATAAGCTCCTCCATGCTGGTCAGAATCTTGCCTTTGGGCGGTGCATAGATCTTTCTCGCTTCCTCGGCATACCAGGGTCCGTCAGGAATCTGGTCGATGGCCTGCCTGACAATCCTGATGCTCTGCCGCAATTCCTCCATGCGCACCAGCCAGCGGTCGAAACAATCGCCCGCGCTGCCCATCGGCACATCGAATTCGTATTTTTCGTAACCACTGTAGGGGATGGTCTTTCGCAGATCGCAAGCTACCCCGCTGGCCCGCAAATTGGGTCCACTCAATCCGTAGCCGATAGCCTCTTCGGGCGTTATCACACCGACCCCGACAGTGCGGTCGTAAAAAATGCGATTACGGGTCAGTAGCTTATCGATTTCCTCGATCACGGGCTCCAGTTGATTGAGGAAATTAATAACATTTCCCAGCCAGCCCTCGGGCAAATCCCGCGCCAAGCCACCGATACGGGTATAACTTGTGGTGAACCGGGCCCCCGTCAACTGCTCGAAAAGCGTATAAAGTTTTTCCCTTTCCGTAAAGGTGTACATAAATACGGTCAGCGCGCCCGTATCCATGCCGTAAACCCCGACCCCCAGAAGGTGCGAAGACAGCCGGGCCAGTTCACAGCAAATTACCCGAATGGCCTGGCAGCGAGGCGGCACTTCCAGCCCGGCCAGTTTTTCCACCGCCAGCGCATAGGCCACATTATTGGCCAGCGGCGCGATATAATCCAGCCGGTCGGTATACGGCACGAACTGGTTGTAGGTCATATTTTCGGCGATTTTTTCATCGCCCCGGTGCAGGTAGCCGATCACCGGTTCGACCTCTCTCACCACCTCCCCGTCCAGCTTCACCTTCAGACGCAACACCCCATGAGTGCTCGGATGCGACGGCCCCACATTGATATTCATGACCTCTCCTTTGAGATCCTCTTCGAATGCGACGGACCGGCTGGCCACATCTCCGATGGAAACTTCTTTTTCCTGATTTGCCATGGATCGATTCGGTCTGCTCGAATTATCTACGAAATCTACGGTTAATTAATGGTTTTAAAATCATTAGCCTGATGGTTTTTCCTTTTTTTCGGACCAGCTTTCGTCGTTCCCTCTCGGTTCACTTTCGCTCATATGCCCTCCCGGAGTGGAATGAAACGGTCCCCCCGCCATAGGGGCGGGTCTCACTTTTTCCTTCGTTGCCAAGGCCACATCGGCCGCCGGTAGATCCACCTCCTTGCCCGCCAGTGGAAAATCCTTGCGCAGGGGATGATGGGGATAACCGTCCCACATCAAGATCCTCGTCAATTTTGGATGCCCACTAAAAACGATCCCGAACATGTCGAAAGCCTCGCGCTCGTGCCAATCGGCCCCGGCCCACAATCCTGTCGCTGTAGGCATCGTCGGAGGCTCGCCCTCGGGGCAATTCGAGGCCACCCGGATAAGGGTGTGTTTTTGCGTGTCGTATAAATGATAAACCACCGTAAAACGCGGTAGTTCATCCATATTGTCGATCGCCGTAAGGTCCGAGAGCATGTCAAACCCGCGAACATCCCTCAACATCTTCAAAAATTCCAAAAGCCGGTCCGGTGGGCAATTGACCGCCGGCCAATCCACACTGGACCGCTTTTCCAGGTAATCGTAACTCTCCACGAGTCCGTTTAAAAATTCATCCTGCATAAAGCCCGGTCCAGGTTTAGCCGGTAAAGAGTTTCCGGGACGATTTTTCGCGGCCGATTTTCTTCTGCAGAGTCATCAAACCATCCAGAAGAGCTTCCGGCCGCGGTGGGCACCCGCTGATATAAACATCCACCGGTATGATGCGGTCCACCCCCTGCAAAACCGCATAAGAGCGGTACATGCCCCCCGTTGAAGCGCAGGCCCCCATGGCCACCACCCATTTGGGCGCCGCCATTTGGTCGTAAATTCGCCGCACCACTTCGGACATTTTGTAGGTCACCGTGCCCGCCACGATCATGCAATCGCTCTGCCGCGGAGAAAAACGCATGACCTCCATGCCGAAACGGCTGATGTCAAAACGCGACCCCCCGGCGGCCATTAATTCGATCGCGCAGCAGGCCAGACCCATCGGCATCGGCCATACCGAGTGCTGACGCACCCAGTTGACCACCGCATCGAGCCGCGAGAAGATTATATCTCCCTCAACCTTGCTATCGTAATTATAAACAGTATTGGAATCACTCATACGCCCATATCCAACCCATTTTGGTATCTTCTCTCATCGTCTTTATATGGCAAGCAATTCAGAAAAATAATTAATTATTTAAAACACCTGGAACCTATCTCAAATTCGCGGATGAATGATGTTTGTAGCGCCATGGTGGCAGATGCCAGACAGCTTCGCGACCAGATGGGCTGGAGCCCCTCGGGCGCGAGCTGACGCCGCAGGTGCCTCCGTGCCGCACAAATCCTGCGGACAGAGGCCATTATGAGTTTGAGCGGCGTTCCGTCGGGACGACAGGGCTTCCAGCCCGGCACGTCCCGATGCGCCTTGCTCATAACACATATTGGCTCTCTGCATCGTCATCATCGAATTTGAGATAGGTTCTAATATAGCACAGTTTTAAGCAAAGTAGTTAGTAATCACCATTTTTTCTTCCCCACTCACATCCTGACACCGCCATTCCGCATCCAAAATCCCGACACCTGACACCTGAAACCAGTATCCCGCTCCCCCCTCCCCCTCAACTCCCTCTGGCCGCGTAGAGATCGTCAATCTTGCGAAGCCTGCGGCAAAGGTCGCGGGAAATATTCAGGATGAGCAGGGCGAATTGGCTGGGAGCGGTTTTGAAAAGGCGGTGGAGGTCCGATTTATGCAGCGCATAGACTTTGGTCGGTTCTTCCAACGCCCGCACCGAAGCTGATCGGGCAACCGACTCAATGATCGACATTTCTCCGAAAATTTCCCCTTTTTTGAGGGTGTCCAGAACCAATTCCCCGGGGCCATCCAGATGCTTCACAACCTCCATGGAACCCTCCGAAATAATGTAAAGAGTATCTCCTAAAGTTCCCTCGGTAATCACAATATTGCCGGCAGAATAATCCAGAGCACGAAGATTGGCCGTCAGATTCCGCAAGGCTTCCTCACTCAAACCGCGGAAAATAGGGGTAATTTTAATTTGATCAAGGGGATCGATAACAGAAAGCTATTCATTTCAGCAAAAAGTTCCAAGCAAAAGTTGAGGCGATGGGATACAGGGTACAAGATGCAGGATACAGATGGAACGTGCTGTCTCTGCAGCTTGTCGGGTACAAAGCATCCTCCTGAAACCCGTACCGAACGAAGTGACATCCTTCAACCTGACACCTTCTTCTCCATCCACCATCCCCATCAAGTATCCAACCCCCAGCATCCTCTTCCCTGAAACCTGACACCTGACACCGCCATCCACCACCATCCCACATCCTCCCCCTAAACCACGCCAATGAAACCTCCACCTGAGCCAATAGCCACTCCCTCGCCACAGCGGGAGGACCGGTTTACGGTCCATGGAATGCATTGCGCTTCCTGCGTCGGGCGGGTGGAGAAATCGGTCCTCCAACTGGGCGGGGTCCATCGGGCGCTTGTAAACCTTGCCGCCGGTGAGGTCCAGGTGGCCTATAACAGCGATCGCATCACCCCCGAACAGATTTGCCAAAAAATTACCGGTGAAGGATTTACGACAAAATTACTCGATTTATCGGACGACTGGGGCGAGGCCGAAATCCATCGTCAACAAAAGGAGGCCCGAGAATATAAAAGCCAGTTTCTCAGTCTTGGCTTTTCCGCCATCCTGGCC
>JAJFLT010000159.1 GCA_021772555.1 Opitutales bacterium
ACGAGCTCGAAGATAACACCAATGTCGATGAGTTCACCCACGGCGATCTCAATTCGGAAAATCTAGCTCTACCGGTCAGAGGTGAAGACTTTATCTTGCTGCTGGATATCGTTGAGCATTTGTCCAGCCCGGAAAATTTCCTCGAACGTTTACGTGCGGCTATTCCCGATAAGGCCAAAACCAGCATCCTCATAACAGTTCCCAATGTCGCCTTTATTCTCATCCGATTAGGCCTTGCGTTCGGAGAATTCCAATATGGCAAATCGGGTATTTTGGATTTTACCCACCGGCGGCTTTTGACGAAGAATTCTCTGCGAATCCTGTTGCGGCAAAACGGTTATGAGGTTGAAGAACTTCGAGGTATTCCGGCCCCTTTCCCAAAAGCCCTGGGGGATCATTTTTTAAGCCGGACATTACTCGCCCTGAACCGCTTCTTCATTAAGTTGAGCCTCGGGATGTTCTCCTACCAGATTTTTGCACGGGTAAAAGCCTTGCCCACGGTTGACGATTTGCTGGAGGTGAGCAGGGAATCCTCGCAGCGGCGGGCTTTGCAGCATTTTCAAAAGGAAAATGAACCGGTTTGTTAAGGAATTAATGAGCGGTGAAAAAGGGAATTCCACCGGGTTTCGTGTATCACCGAATCGGTTGGTGGGATTCGCTTGCGGTGCATTGGTTTTCATTTGGCCCTTTATCTTTTTTCGCGCCTTTCTCTTTTCCCATAGCCCGATCGTTATCAATAACGATTTCAATGTATTATATTATTCCTATAAGGCCTACCTGCTGGATTCACTGGCGGGCGGTCATTTCCCCTTGTGGTCACCCGGAGAGGGCGCCGGATTTCCGTTTGTTGCCAACCCATTCACACAGGCGCTTTATCCGCTGAATATTCCGTTGTTGTTAGTCCACAAGGCGCTCGGCGGATATACCTTTTTTGATCATCAGAAATTTTCCCTATTGGGAGCTTCTCTATTTGGGCTTGGCCTTTATTTTTGGTTGAAAGAGCTGCTGCCCTCCCGCCGGGGAGCGTTATTTGCAGCCCTTGTTTTTTCGATCGGCTTTAAGGTTGGTGATATTCTGCGTTTCCCCAATGCGGTTCACGCCGCTGCCTGGTTGCCGTGGATTCTTTATGGCGTAGCAAAAGCGAGGGAATCTCGAAATTTCATCAAAAGCGCATTAATTCTATTTGTTGGTTGTCTGCTCCTTCTGACGGCCGGTTATCCGTACTATTGTTACTACGCGCTATTTCTTATTCCTCCCTATGTTGTTTTGCTGCTTTTTAGCAAGACCCGCCTGGCTTTGCACAATAAAGTAGAGGTCTCTCCGGTTTCCAATCTTCGGTTTTTACTTACCTGTTTGATTCCGGCCGCCTCGGCTCTTCTGCTTTGTGCTCCTTACTATATAAAAATGTTTCAGTTGTTTAACCATACGGCAGGCCGGGAAGGAGATAGTTATGAGTATGCCACAGCCAATATATTTAATGGTTTTGACACCTTAGGGTCCTTGATTTTTCCTCCTGCCGCTCAAGCCGAAGGATGGTATTTTTTCGGGTTTGCGGGATTGTTTTTGTTCATCATATATAGTGTCGGGGTATTCCTGGAAATGCCGAACTATCGGCGGGAAAGACTCTTGCTCACCATAATTCTAATTTGGTTTACCACTATCACTTTCATTACCTATGGGAAGAGTTCATATCTCTTCGATTTTCTCTACACATACCTTCCTGGGTTCGACAGACTAAGAGTTTGGGGACGCCTGAATATCGTGTTGGTTCCTATTCTGGCTTTGGGGCTGGGTAAAGCCTACCTATATTTTGAAAGTATCCTGGGCGATGATAAGGATAACCGTTTGCGTCGAACGCGATGCTTCAAAATCGCTTTGCCTGCAACCCTGTCGATTGGTCTTTTACAATCCTGGCTTTATACGAACGATATTTATGATTACTACTGGAGTGTTTTGATGAGGTATCTTGGAGGCCGCGAATGGCAATTCATTGTCATGAACCTCTCGGCTGGGCTTCTTTTGGCCGGCATTTTGTTTTTTTCCTCACGGCGTCCATTTTCTTCTCTTCGGGCCCGTTGCTGGCTGGTAATATTATTGTCCGGCTGGACATTTTGGGAGCTGACACTCTTTGGAGGAGCCCGGCAATGGATTATCATAAACAACGTCGATTCAAACAGAGCCAGAAATGATATTTCCGAATATTTTGAGCGGTCATTCGCTGTTCCCCGAGTCCGCAAATATTTTACCCTGAAACTTCCACATTTTAATGTTGGGGCGATAGACAATTGGTATTTTACAGACTATCAGGCTTTTTACGGCCGCATATTCGATAATTTCGGAAGACTCATCAATGCGGATAAACTACCACATTTTGACCGGCTGATGGGCATTACTGAAGCCAAGCGCATTTTTATTTCTGAAAGCATCGATCAATCCTCAATCGAAGATTTCCTGCTCGATTCCGAACGAACGGAGGCGGCCCGGGATCACGGGATCGAATTGCTGCAATATGATGGAGACAATCTTGAATTAATGATCGATACACCGGTGGAGAGCTATGTCAGTTTTATAGATAACTGGGATCCCGACTGGAAGGCTTACATAAATGGAAGTGAGGTGCCCATAGAAAAACTATTTGGAACCTTCAAATCAATTCATGTTAAACCTGGAATCAATCATATTAAATTTTCCTATGAGCCATTCTCCTTTTTTTAATACTAGGCATAACAATAGGGTTTAATCGCATCCATACCTGATTGATGCGCATGAGTGTAAAATGAAATTATTTTCTATAACTGATCATCTTCCTGTAATATTGCTCAGACACGGAAACAAATTGACGGGTCTCGCATGCGGAGCACTGGTTTTTATTTGGCCCTTTATTTTTTTTCGCGCCTTTCTCTCCCCACATAGTCCGGTCGCCATAGACAACGATTTTTATGTGCTTTATTACGGACATAAGGCCTATTTTTTGGAATTGATGGCGCAAGGGCATTTCCCGCTCTGGTCTCCGGCGGAAGGGGCCGGCTTCCCCTTTTTCTCCAATCCGTTCAACCAGGTTTTTTACCCATTGAATGTTCCCCTCATTTATTTTTACAAAATTTTTGACCACTATTCGGTCTATGATCACCAGATTTTTTCCGTATTCGGGGCCTCACTCTTCGGCTTGGGGCTTTATTTCTGGCTGAGGCAAATCTTGCCGGGTCGCCGGGAAGCGGTGTTCGCGGCCCTCATTTTCTCAATCAGTTTCAAAATCGGGGATCTCTTGCGGCTGCCCAACGCGATCCACGCGGCGGCCTGGATTCCCTGGATTTTATATGGCATCGCCCGCGCCCGGGAAACGAATAAAAGCCGTGAATGCGCTTTAATACTCTTTGCCGCCTGCATCATGCTGCTAACCGCTGGATATCCCTATTACTGTTATTACTGCCTGTTCCTGGTCCCCCCGTATGTTGCTTTGCTACTTTTTGAGAAAACCCGCCGGGCTCTCCATTATCATCCTGGACCGCCACCGGTATCCAATGCGCGGTTTTTGGCGACTTGCGCAATCCCGGCCATCACCGCCCTGGTCATAACCATGCCCTATTATTTGAAAATGTTTCAGCTCTTAGAGAGGACGGCCGGGCGCGGAGGGAAAGATTATGATTTCTCAACCTCCTTTAAATTTAACGGCTTCGACTCCCTCGGGTCGTTGATTTTTCCTCCCTCGGCCCAGGCGGACGGCTGGTTTTATTTTGGTTTTACGGGGTTGTTTTTGCTTACTTTATACACGGTATATGTGTTTCGCAATCGAGCGAGCATGCGACGCGATTGGTTATTCATTGGGATTGGTCTTGGCTGGTTTTTGGTTATTTCGCTGATCACCTATGGAAGACAATCCTACCTTTTTGATTTCCTTTACCGATGGCTTCCCGGTTTTGACAGTTTGAGGGTTTGGGGCCGGTTGAACATCATTTTGGTTCCCCTTTTGGCTTTGGGAGCAGCAAGGGCATACACTCATTTTGAATCCCTGGTTTCCGGTGGAACGGGGGAAAGTGACAGGATGAGACGGTTTGGTTCGTTCCGTGTTCTCTCGGCCATGGCAATTATATGCGGGCTTCTGCAGCTATGGCTTTATCGCTTTGAAATTTTCGATGCCTACTGGGTCGATTTGTTAGATTACCTCAATGGTACCGAGTGGCGATTTCTGGCATTTAACCTGGCCGCATTATTGTTCCTGACGGGAATCCTGTTTTTTTCTTTGAATAAGCCCTTTACCTCCCGAATGTCAAAATTAGGACTGGTTTCAATACTGTCGGTGGCCATTTTTGCCGAACTTTCCCTTGCCGGAGGGGCAAAACAATGGATTTATCCCAATATTTACGCATCAAAAAATTTGGTATCCCATTTTTCCAAATACATTCCCGGAGCTTTTTACATACCCAGGGTCCGGAGTTACTACACCTTCAAGTTTCCACATTTCAATGTCGGTCTGATCGACCAATGGTATTTTCAGGATTACCTGGAGTTTTATAGCAGGACTTTTGAAGATTTCAGTGGGGTCAAGATTGCGGACAAAGAGCCGTATTTTAACCAGCTCATGGGCATCACCAAACCCAAGCTATTATTTGCTTCCGAGAGCCTCGATCATCCTACCATGAAGGATTTTCTGGCCGATTCCGAAAGGGTCGAATCGACAGAAGGTTTTAATCTCGAACTTTTCCACTACGACGGCGATACGCTCACTTTCAACCTTACCTTGGAGCAAGCCGGCTATGTCAGCTTTATCGATAATTGGGATTCCGGCTGGAAGGGTTATGTCAATGGCCGGGAAGTTGCCATACATAAATTATTCGGCACATTTAAAGCGATCGCCCTTGAACCGGGATTGAATGAGGTGCGTTTTTCCTACGAGCCATTCTCATTTTGGTAAACGGCTGAATTCAAACATTGACCGCCCTCCGGCATTTGTATTTATTCCACCCTTTTTTCAACCGGACAAGCGCTAAAGCAGGTACCCAAGGTGAATGTAACTATCGAAGATGTCAGTGAGACCCGCAAAAAATTAATCGTTTCCGTTTCTACGGAGGAGATTCTTGAGGAGGAAAAATCTCTTCTCAAGGAATTCATCAAGGAAGTCCGGCTGCCCGGTTTTCGCCAGGGCAAGGCGCCTCCGCAGCTTATCCGTTCGCGCTACGCTAGCGAGTTTGCCGCAGAGTTGAGCCGGAAATTGTCCGCCAGCGCTTATGAAAAGGCCGCCGAGGAGGCCAAAATGGATATTGCCGGCGTTATTGAAATGGATGGTGGCGAGTTTAAATCCAGCCAGGAAGGCCAGGTCACCTTTACCGTTGATGTTAATCCTGACTTTAACCTTCCCGAATACAAAGGGATTAAAACCGAGGTCGTGTCGGAGGAAGTCTCCGACGAGGAAATCAAAACCGCCATCGAGGAAATACGCAAGCAGCGTTCCAGTTTCGATGTCGTCGATCGAGCCGCGGACAAGGGAGATTTTGTCAAAGTGTCCTACGAAGGCGAAATCGAGGGCCAACCCATCGCCGAAATCACGCCTGACAAGCCGATTTGGGGAAAACAGGAAAATACCTGGGAAGAGGCTGGCGCAACTAAGGAAGAATTAGGGGTTTCGGCAGTTGTGGAAGGCATTGTGGGAATGAATGTGGGGGAGAAAAAAGAGGCGGAAATGGAATTCCCCGAAGATTTTAAAGTAGCTGAATTGGCCAGTAAGAAAGCCCTTTACAAATTTGAAGTCCATGAGGTGCGGGCTCGGGTTTTGCCGGAGATGGACGATAAATTTCTCGAAAGTATGAAACTTGAAAGCGTTGAGCAATTCAAGGATCAGGTGTTCGAGGATTTGGAAAATCGTAAAAAACACCAGAACCGCCAGGCCAAGCGTCAGCAAATTGTCGAAGAACTCGGTTCCAGAGTAGAATTTTCGCTACCTGAAAGCTCTTTGGAAAGTGAGACCAACGTGGCCATGGAGGAAATCATGATGCAAAACATGAATCGTGGTGTGCCCGAAGGCGAATTTGAAAAGCACAAGGAGGAAATCTACGAAAACGCCCGCCGCGCCGCCGCCCGGCGTGTGAAAACCGGCATTCTACTCTCTCGAATCGCCGCGGAGGAAAAAATATCAATCGAGCAGGAAGATATGCAAAGGGCGATACTTTCTCAAGCCATGGCAACCCGCACAAAACCGGAAGATTTCGTCAAGGAAATCGAAAAAGATCCCGCTCGCCTGCAGGCTTTGCGGAAATCGGCTTTAACCGATAAAGTCCTCGAATGGCTGTCCGAGGAAGCAGTTGTGGTGGAAAAATCCGATTAAGGTTTTCCCATTTACAACGTCATATGTTTAGCGCTTCTCACCGTTTGAAGAGTAATTTAGTTCGGCCGCCGCTTCCCGTGGTCCTTTAAATTCTCTTGCTTCGGTGGTTGGGACGAACTATTTATCAAGAAAATATTTAACCGTAATCAGGAGAAAAATCATTGAGCTATTACCTTCCCATACCAAGCGTTGTTGAAAACGACGGTCGCACGGAGAGAGAGTGGAACATCTACAGCCGGTTGTTGAAGGACCGGATCATTTTTATCGGGACCGCTATTGACGATTATGTGGCCAACGGTGTCATCGCACAGCTACTTTTTCTCGAGATGGAGGACCCCAAAAAAGATATTAATATGTATATCAATTCTCCCGGCGGCAGCGTGACCGACGGCATGGCGGTCTACGACACCATGAATTTCCTTTCCTGCGACGTGGCCACGACCTGCATCGGCCAGGCCGCCAGCATGAGCACCGTTTTACTTTCCGCGGGCACTCCGGGCAAACGTAGCGCCCTGCCGCACAGCCGGGTCATGATTCACCAGCCAACCGGTGGCGCCACCGGGCAAACCTCGGACATTTCCATCGCGGCCAGGGAGATCCTGCGCTGGAAACGCATCATCAACGAAATCCTGGCCGAACACACAGGCCGGGATATCACCCAAATTGAAAGCGATTCCGACCGCGATTACTACATGACATCCAATGAGGCTAAGGAATACGGTATTGTAGACCACGTGATTGAATTTAAAAAAGACCGCCTTCCGCAGAAAAAGTCCGCCTGATTCGATCTTTTTATGGCTCGCTCCACAAAAATGACCTTCTGTTCATTCTGCGGAAAATCGCAGAATGAAGTCCGCAAAATGATTGCCGGACCGGCCGGGGTTTACATTTGCGATTCCTGTGTCTCGGTCTGCAAAACCATCATCGACCGGGAGCTTCGCGCCCCCGAGGGAAAAGCCGAAACCGCCTTCAAGCTGATCAAGCCTTCCGAGATCAAGAAGTCGCTGGACGAATATATTATCGGGCAGGCCCAGGCCAAAAAGGTGCTCTCGGTGGCCGTTTACAACCATTACAAACGGCTCATGGCGGAAAAACCCATCGGCGGCATATCTCTCGGTGACCGCAAGGAGTTTGATGAAATCGAGATCGAAAAGAGCAACATTTTACTGGTGGGGCCGACCGGCAGTGGCAAAACTCTTTTAGCGAGAACTTTAGCCAACCTGCTCGAAGTGCCTTTTGCCATTACCGACGCCACCACGTTGACGGAGGCTGGTTATGTCGGCGAAGATGTCGAAAATATTGTTTTGCGGCTTTTGCAAGCCGCCAATTACGACGTCAAAAAAGCCGAATGCGGCATCATTTATGTCGATGAAATCGACAAGATCGGGCGCAAGACAGATAATGTTTCCATCACCCGTGATGTTTCCGGGGAAGGGGTCCAGCAGGCGCTGCTCAAGATTCTCGAAGGGACCGTTTGCAATGTTCCTCCGCAGGGTGGGCGCAAGCATCCCAATCAGGAATACATCCAGGTCAACACGAGCAATATCCTCTTTATATGCGGCGGAGCCTTTGTCGGTTTGGGAAACCTTATTCGTCAACGAGTAGGGGTAAAAATTCTCGGCTACAATTCGGCCCGCGAGGAAGAACATCAGGAAAAAGACGACGGTGCACTGATGAAACGCATCGCTCCCGAAGACCTCGTGAAATTCGGCATGATCCCGGAATTTATCGGGCGCCTGCCGGTTATTTCGATCCTCAACGAATTGCGGGTTGAAGATCTCGAGAAAATCCTTCACAGCACCCGTAATGCCTTGGTCAAACAATACGGAAAATTGTTCGCCATGGAAGGGGCTCGCCTCAATTTTACCAAGGATGCTGTCCGCGCAGTGGCCGAGGAGGCCATGGAACTGAAGACTGGCGCGCGCGCGCTGCGCTCCATAATGGAAAGGCTCATGCTCGACATTATGTATGAAATTCCGCACCTTGATAATATTGAAGAAGTGTCCATTACAAGGGCGGTGGTAGAAGGCAAACGCCAACCCAGATTGCGTAAAGTGGTTAAAAAAGTTGGCAAGGACGCCGCTTGAGCGATTTCATTGGTTTTGCCTTGGTCAGCCTTACCCAAAACCGGATCGACTTGTTGCCTACCAGCGCCCGTGGCTACCCTTTTTGAGCGATTGTGTAAAGGCCACGATCAACCGAACACAATTTTCAATATCTTCCAGATCGACCAATTCGCTGGGCGTGTGCATGTAACGTAGCGGGATGGACAAAACTGCGGTGGCCACGCCGGCACGCCCGATTTGGATGGACCTGCCGTCAGTTCCAGTGGGACGTGGGTCCGCGTCCATCTGAATGGGAATAACTTCCTTTTTGGCGCAATTAATCAGC
>JAJFLT010000160.1 GCA_021772555.1 Opitutales bacterium
CCGGGCCGGATGGTGACTTTGTGCCAGCTCATTCTTATCGCAACGGTGACACCGATGATTGGCTGGTGGGCACTTTTTCCGTTACCGACGCCAGCGCCGCGGATACTCCCGGCGAGGCAAATCCCGGTGGGCTCAGCATTACGGGCCAGCCCCAGTCCGCGACGATCAACAGTGGTGGATCGGCTGATTTAACCGTCAATGCCGTTGGTGAGGGCACGTTGGTGTTCGAGTGGTTCCAGGGTCAAAGCGGCGACACCTCCACCCCGGTGGCGGATCCCTCGATCCCAGGGGAATCGGACCTTAATACGACGATAACATTTTTTAATGGCAACGATGCCCTCTCCTTGAGTAAAGATGGCGTTCTGATCGACGTTATCGGTGTGATCGGCGTTGACCCGGCGGGAGGCTCCTGGGGCAGCGGCGATATCACCACCGGCGAAGATACGCTGGTGAGAAACTCGAGCGTGACCCAGGGGGATGCGGATGGCTTCGTTGGCAACGAGACTGACTTATCGGGTGAATGGAACGGTTTTCCGCAAAATACCTTTAATAATCTTGGCAGCCATACCGCAGATTCTCAAGCAACGGACCTGTTCTTTTCCGAATATATCGAGGGGAGCGGCAACAACAAGGCGGTTGAGATTTTCAACGGCACGGGCGCGGCGGTGGACTTAAGTCTCTACACCGTCGACCGCTACACGAATGGCGCTGCAGCTTCCAGTGACACGCTGGACCTCAGCACAATCCAGGCCATGCTCAACGATGGCGAGGTGTTGGTTCTCGGTAATGATGGAGCAGATGGCCCCAACGCCGAATTCAACACACCTGACCTCACCGAAACGACCAGTTACTGGGTTCGCGTGAGCGCTGGTGACGATAGTGTGGACAGCGACACGGCCACGGTAACGGTTGGCGGAGGTGCGCTCGATGTATTTGGCGGAGAGCCCATCGACGGATTCCCCGGATGGAGAGCTTCGTCCTGGTATCTCAACTACAATGTCGATTTCTGGCCCTGGATTTTCCATGACGAGCATAGCTGGCAATTTGTTTTCGATGGCAGCACGAGCGAGGTGATCTTCCTCTTTGATTTCGGGCTGGATAATTGGGTTTTCCTCAATGAAAGCACCTACCGCTGGATTTACCTGTTCGGGCCACAGGAAGGCTGGATCTTTACCTTTGCCGATAATACGCCGGGCAGTCGCTTTTTCCAGAGGCTGGACGATGGCAGCCTGTTCAGCGTGCCGGCTGGTTTGTAAGAGCCTGACAGTTTCTTTTCTCGATTAACCAGAGCAATTTAGCAGGGGCTGGAAACCTATTTCCGGCCCCTGCTTTTATTCTCAAAAGCAAACCGGTGAAAGATGCTTTGGTGGCAAAATGCCATTCATGTTGACTAACCAGATAGGCAATACTATCTTGGATACAACCCACTGTTAGGTAGAATTTCATTTGGTTTTACCAACCTTATTAATCAATAGAGGTTTTTAATGAATTATTGGTCAAGAGCCGCACTTTCGTTCGTTGTATTTCAATTACTATTTTGTCTGGGCATCCTGAATGGGCAGAACATTACCTCGACCGCCATCAACGGTACGGTTAAAGATCAAGGGGGAGCCCCCGTCGAGGATGTTACCATTAAAGCCATGCACGGGCCTACGGGAACGGTCTTTAATGCCACAACCCGGCCCAATGGCCGCTACAATCTTCGCGGTATGCGGGTGGGTGGACCCTACACGTTGGTAATTTCCTCTCTTGGTTATAAATCGGAAACCCGTAGCGGGGTATACCTGGCCTTGCGCCAGGATCAAAACTACGATTTCACGCTGGCACTGGATTCTGCCGAGGTGATCAGCCTGGAAGCATACGAAGTGGTTGCCGACCAATACAACTTGACCTTCTCGGCGGACAATTTCGGGGCCACGACGAACGTCAGCAGCGCGGATTTGCAGAGCCTGCCAACGGTTACGCGTTCCCTCACCGATTTTGCCCGACTTGACCCCCGAGTGACGGTTTTTGACCGGGAGACTGGCGCCCTTTCCGCCGGCGGGCAAAACAATCGCTATAACTCGATCATGATCGACGGGGTGCCTACCAACGATTCCTTCGGTTTGGAGGAAAACGGCCTGCCGTCCCTGACCCAGCCCTTTTCCCTCGATACGATCGAGGAGATCAGCGTGGAAACCTCTCCCTATGACGTATTACAGGCGGGTTTTACCGGGGCCACCATCAACGCTATTACCAAGAGCGGTACCAATGAGTTCAAGGGGAGCTTCTTTTATTTGTTTCGTAATGAAAGCCTGACCGGCAAGCGACTGGAATTTACCGATCTAACGGATGGTCCGGACGGGACTTTTCTTAAACTGGAAAGTTTCGATGAGAGCACCCTCGGCTTCACTTTCGGTGGGCCCATCATCAAGAACAAACTTTTCTTTTTTCTATCTTTCGAGCGTTTTAAGCGGACGGAAATACCGCCGGTGCGGCTTTTCGATCCCGTACCAGCTGAGCTAACTAAAATTGCCTCATTGGCCACCGAGTATGGTTTTGAAGCGGGAACCCTGGATACAGGGGACGATAAGATATCCACTGATGACAAGATCTTGGCCAAACTGGACTGGAATATTAACGACAATCATCGATTGACATTTCGTTATACCAAGAATGATGGGGATGATCCGCTGTTCCCCTCTTTCGGAGGATCTTCTTCGACTTCACTGAGCAGCTATTGGTTTACGCGAACGCGGGAAAACAAGAATTTTGTAGCGGAGTTATTCAGCAAATGGTCCGACCGGTGGAGCACCGAAGCGAAAATATCTTTCAGTAAATTTATCAGGACCAGCGATACCAATAGCGATGCGCCGCAGGTACAAATTTCCAGTGTAAGCGGCCTCGACGGTAATTCGGGCTCGGTTAATTTCGGACGTGTATCGGGGGAGCATTCTAATTTTCTGGAGGTCAAAACCACCATCTTCCAGTTTCACGCGGACTATTTTCTGGGCAATCACACCCTTACGTTCGGAACCAATATTGAAAATGTGGCCAATAATAACCTGTTTGTCAGCGACAGTCGCGGCAGATGGCGTTTTAACACGGTGGCCGAATTTGAAAGGGCGGTGGCACGGCCTGACGATCCTCCCCACCCGCCAGGCGCCACCTTTCCGCCACCCGGCCCGGGCAATGCGGCCAATTACAATGTCAGCTACCCGTTGGGAGACTTCGACGGGTCGGCCAATTGGTCCCTGAGAACTTATTCGTTTTTTGCAAAAGATACTTGGGATGTCACGCCAAGGTTGAAAGTTACGGCTGGAATACGCGCCGATATTCCAACGGTTGACGATAAGATACCCCTCAACGAAGAGTTCGTGGAACAGTTTGGACGTGAGCACACGGGCACAGTCGATGGAAATTTAGTCATCCAGCCGCGGGTGGGCTTCAATTGGGCGCTTGATGAAGCGCGCAAGACCCAATTACGCGGTGGAGGGGGTCTCTTTTATGGGACCGCGCCGCATGTCTGGCTGTCCAATCCTTTTGTGCGTAACGGAGTCACCGTTATAAGCTCCAGTCCGACGCGGAGGGATACACCGGAGTTTTCCGCCGACGGTGACAATCCTCCCATTCCCAATACCGTGCAGCCGACCTTCGCGGTGGATTTGCTTGATGAAGATTTCCAGATGCCCAGTTCCTGGAAATCCAATATTGCCATCGACCGCAAATTACCTTGGTGGAACATGCAATTGACGCTTGAAGCGCAATGGTCCTGGACGAAAAACGACATCCATTACCAACACCTTAATTTGTCCCAGGATTTCGCCCGCAGCCGCCCGACCGCCACCGGCTTTCTGCCGGATGGAAGAAATTTATACGATAAAGACCCTTCAGGCCGTCGGGAATTCGAGATCGAGGGCTTCGACAACGTTTTCCTTTTAACCAATACAACCCTCGGAAAATCGGCTAGTTATACCATCAAACTGGAGAAGCCAAAGCGTAAGGGCTTTTACTGGAGTTTTGGCTACACCTATGGGAGCGCCAAATCCGTCAACGACGGCAGAGGCTCCTCGGCTTCCTCCATCTGGGGAGATAACAAGGCGAAGAACCCGAACGACAATACCACGGCGACGAGCGATTTCGAGGTGAGGAACCGCTTGGTCGGCGTCGCTTCTTATCAGTTCGAATTGATCAAAAATTCCAAGACGACCGTTTCCCTGGTTTATGACGGGCGCACCGGTCGACCTTTTAGTTACACTTATTTTCGCACTGACATGAACCGCGACTCCAATTTTTCGAACGATCTCATTTATATTCCCGATGGCCGGGACGATCCGCTGGTTCTGTTCACCCGGGAATCGGAAAAGGACGCTTTTTGGGAATTTGTAGATAACAACAGAGGCCTGAGCCTTTTTCAGGGTCAGGTGGTGCCGCGCA
>JAJFLT010000017.1 GCA_021772555.1 Opitutales bacterium
AAGCCAGAACCCGGTTGCAAAATTATATCGCCACCATTTCCAGCGGCGGCGTCCTGGCCGCCTATTAACAGTTCCGTTCCAGCCCCGGTTGTATGGCCGGGCCGTTGAATGGAAAAAGGGGCATCGTCACCCAGTCCCAGACCCATTCCACTGAATGTGTTATTTCCGAAAAAATCATTATCAGCGCTTTGCAGGGCTACATTGGCAGACAATACGGAATCGTCCACCGTGCCGCCGCTGTGGTTGTCGGCATTCAGATCTGTTAAGCCGGAGCCGTCGCCATCGACTGTGCCGATAATGGTTCCGGAAACCACCAAACCGCCAAGAATATCGGTGTCGCCCTCAAGGAATATCAAACCATTTTGGCCTGCATTAGCGCCTAGACCGGACCGAAGTGTCAAGTCGCCACCAAGTCGATCTGTGGAGCCGTCATTATGAGCATTCTGCCCACTGATGATCAAACTGGTTCCATCCAGGGAGCCATGAGGCGGGCGAAATAAATTAAAGGGAGTATCGCTCCCCAATGAGAGGTCCGCGCCACTGAAGGAGTTTGACGCACTAAAATCATTGTTTCCATCCTGGAATGCCACATTGGCGGATAAGAAGGAATCGTCAACTTCACCACCGCTGAGGCTGCTGGCATCCAGGTCTGTCAAGCTGGACCCGTTGCCACTAAAACTATTGGAACTGTTGCTGAAGTTCAGAACCCCATTATATTCGCCCGAGAGCAAAGAATCTTCTAAAGTCCCGGTCAAATCCGTACCCGCATCGTGGCCATGTCCGTCCAATGAGAAGGCGGAACTGGGTTGCCCTTCTAACAAATCGGCATCTCCGGCGACGGTGGCGAAATCAGCCAAATCAACGATCCCGTTACCGGGTGTCGGATCCACTTCGTTACGAAAAATGAAATCGGCGCTCTCAAAACCGTCGAGTAAATCGGCGTTGTCAGCGGTGGTTGCATTCCCCGCATCGGTGGCGAAATCGGCGGTTGTTGCGTTTCCTGCATCAGTGGCGAAATCGGCTAAATCAACGATTCCATTACCGGGTGTTGGGTCCACATCGTTGCGGAGGATAAAATCGGCGCTGTTGAAACCATTGAGCGTTCCTGCTTCCCCAGCCGTAACAGCGAAATCGGCCAAAACAACGGAGCCGTCCAAGTCGGGGTCGTAGATCGACTTTTCAAGGTAGTCTCTGGAAAACAGTCCGCCTAGGGTTCCTGCTTCACCGGCTGTGGCAGCAAAATCAGCCGTGATGGCATGGTCGGCTTCGAAAGCGAAATCAGCTTGGTCAATGATGCCATTACCGGGAGTAACATCCTCATCTGCGCGAATGAGGAATTCACTGCTGTCCATGCCGTTGAGGAGATCGGCATTGTCCGCGTTGCTGGCGCTCCCTGCGGTGGTGGCATTTCCCGCATCAGAGGCGAAATCGGCCAAGTCGATGATCCCGTTATCGGGGGAAGCATCTTCATCGGCGCGAATGAGGAATTCACTGCTGTCGAACCCGTTGAGTGTCCCCGCTTCTCCTGCGGTGGTGGCAAAGTCCGCCGTGATGGCATGATCGGCCTCGAAGGCGAAATCAGCCTGGTCAACGATTCCATTGCCCGGTGTCGGATCCACATCGTTACGGAAAATGAAATCGGCGCTGTCAAAACCGTCGAGAGTGTTGGCATCTCCGGCGATTACTGCGACATCTGCGTTAAATGCAAATTCAGCTATGTCAATGATCCCATTACTGGGCGAGGGATCCACATCGTTGCGGAGGATAAAATCGGCGCTGTCGAGACCGTCGAGTAATTCTGCATTATCCGCATTGGTTGCACTATCGGCATTCCCTGCGTTGGTGGCAAAATCAGCCAAGTCGATGATGCCATTGTCGGGGGTAACATCCTCATCTGCTCGAATAAGGAACTCGCTGCTGTCCATTCCGTTTAGGGTGCCCGCTTCACCCGCTGTGGTAGCAAAGTCCGCCGTGATGGCGAAATCTGCGTGGGCAGCGGCGAAGGCGAAGCCCTCAGAGGAAATTCTCAGGTCTGGTATAAGTTGCTGGAAAATGCCGGGATCAGTAGCGGGGCGAAACCAGACGCGTAAGTAAACGTCGTCGTTTGCTGAAAAGGTATCGGGAGTGATGGGCTCAGGCATTCCGGTTAGAGATGTGTCCCCCAGGCCGACGGAAAAATTGCCGTTGAATACATCCAGGGAAACAAAGGTAGTTGGCTCACTTCCGGTAACGCTGGTACCATCGTTACTCCAATTTGTTACGTCTCCGGCGGCATTGACGAGGGCGAATTTAAATTGCCCTGTGCCATCAAAGATCACGCCGTCCTCGCTGATTTTCCCCTGATAATTGATTATACCGGGAACGGCTTGCAGGTTAATTGTGGAAAGCCAGAGCATACCCGTGGCAGCAAGAAGTCCAAGACAGGGGCTGGAGAATATTTTGGGTGAGGTTTGACCGATGATTCTTTTCATAACGATATTCCCAATGTTGAATGAGCTGAAGAGTGATAATTAATTAAAGGTTTGCCTGGAAGTGGCCTGTAAATCTGTCTTGAAAATGTTAGAGTTTGACCACGCGGATGCGGATAAATCGTTCGCTTTCGGCCGAAATCGAGATGTTGTCCCGGTAGGTCACCGTAAACAAACCGTCACCATCGGGACCCACCGGCGGGCCGACCAGTATAGCCGTCGCCTCCCAATCGGATTCCGAAGGAGTAGAGGCCACTTCGACAATATAATCCAGACCGGCGGAATCGGGACGTTTCCTGAAAGTGAGCGCTAAAAACTCGTCGCCACTCTCGGTGGTATGGACCGAAGCTTTTAAACTCTCTAGGCCTGTGAATGTGATGACGCCTGGTGGCGGCTGCCGGCTGGAACCGCTGTTGGTGTCGGTGGGAATGAGATTGAAAACGTATTCGTAAAAATTACTCAGACCGTCATTATCAGGATCGGCATTGGGCCCGGCTATGCTACTATCGTCGCCTTGCATAAAAAACATCAACTGCCAGGCATCTGGCAGCCCGTCGCCGGTGATGCCGGAGTCAACATTCAATACCGTAATATTAAGCGCACCGTCGGTTCCCAGGTAGGCGGCGGCGATAACAGCAGTGTCCGTAGAGACGACTGTGTCCGCATTGAGCTGGCCGGATTCCAATATGGAAATCACTGGTCCGGATTGCACACTCCAATCAACATCGGTGGGATCAAGGGACATGAATGTGCCGTCATCGAATTCCTGGGCAACGTCCAATTGAGCCGTTCCTTCCTCATTAACCGTTGCCGGATCCAGTTCAATAGCCAATCCGATGGCGTCGAACAACTGTCCCAAATAACCGTTTAGGGAAGTGAACTGGGCCGGTTCCCCCAAGCTTTGGCTGGGAGCACCTGCGATCCCACCTACATTGGAATCGATCCGGAGCAGGCTGCCATCAGTTAATCGGGTGCCCCCGCTGTTAACCGTTTCCACTGTAATGGATATCGGTATTTCGCCACCACTTTCTCTAGTTTCAGCTCGTAGAAAGACGTTACCGACAAGAGTGAGTACAAGCGAAGCCGTTAGACTCGAAACAAACCGATTGGGGGGTATGTGGATAATTCTTCTCCTTTCCGATCCAGGCGATATCATTTCCCATGCAATGAGAAGGGACTTTGAGCTATATACAGAATTTTTATCAAACTTCAATTCTAAAATTTTTCATATTAATTTCTTAGACGCCCTTTTAATTTGAGATAGTATCTAATGATATTCCATAATAAAAAAATGACCCTTAGCCCATTTCGTGGAATTGGCGGACCGCGGATAAGAAAGCATATTTATTGTCGATGTGCGGATTGTGACCTGCTTCCGGAATTGTCGCCAGAGTGACTTTGGGAAAATAACGGGTGATGGCCGGCAAATCACTTTCTGTCAGAAAGGGAGAATTTTCTCCACGTATGAACAGGGTCGGACCTTTGTAATGGTCTCTTTCATATAATGGATTTTTGGCCAGGGATTCCTGGTTTTTGGACAGTGTCTCGTGGTTTACCTGCCACTTGAATTTGCCATCGGTATCTCTGGTTAAATTGGTGAGGATAAATTGCTGCAGCTTTTTGTGGCCAATAATTGGTTCTAATAACCGGTTTGCCTCGTTCCGGCTGGAGAGTTTTTCCGCGTCAATTGAGGCCATAGCCTGAAAGATTTTCCGATGCAGGATCGGATACGGTTTGGGGGTCACATCCACTACGATGAGGGATTTTACGGCCGTGCCATGCCGGCAAGCCAGTCTCATGGCCACTTTCCCTCCCAGGCTGTGTCCCATCAGTGTGGTTCGCTCCAGGTCCCATTTTCTCAGAGCGAACAGCACGTCGGCCACGAGATCATCAAACGTCATGGACTCGTTATTTGGGGAAAGCCCGTGGTTACGAAGATCCAGAGCGAAAACATTAAAATCCCGAGCCAGGTTCTTGCCGATCCATCGCCAATTGCGTGAAGAGCCCAGCAGCCCGTGCAACACCACCAGGGGCGGTTTCCCACCTTCGCCAAATTGTAGGTGGGCTAAATCCAGGGTTGTTATTCCGTTCAAGAAATCCTCAGCCCGCAGATTAAAGGCTGTCCATATATTCGTCGTTGAAAATTTTGCTGATGTAGCGGCTGCCAGAGTCGGGCAGCATGGCCACGACGATTTTGCCCGGTCCCGCTTTTTTGGCGACTTGCAGGGCGGCGAATACATTGGCCCCGGAAGATCCGCCGGCAAAGATTCCCTCTTCCCTCGTCAGTCGACGGGCGGTGAAAAAAACCTCCTTGTCCAAATACCGGATAACCTGGTCGAGAACGCTCAAGTCCAGGCAGTCACAGTGCACATCGTTGCCGATACCCTCTACTTTGTAGGGATACGGATCGATATTTCCAGTTTTATAAAAGAGATCGTAGAAAATGCTGCCCTCCGGATCCGAGGCGATCACTTCGACCTGCCGTCCGGCTTTGGCCGCTAGTTCCTTGAGGTATTTTCCGGTTCCCGTGACCGTGCCCCCGGTGCTCGCCCCGGCCACGAAATAATCGACCAAACCATCGGTGTCCTCCCAAATTTCCGGTCCGGTGGCCAGGTAGTGGGCCTCAATATTGGCCGGATTATTATACTGGTCGGTAAACAGCGAATTGGGGGTTTCCTTGGCGATGCTGATGGCTTTTTGGCAGTAATTGTCGGGATGGTCATGGGCCACCTTGGTCGGCGTGACTACCACCTTCGCTCCGAAAGCCATCATCATATCCGCCTTCTCCTGACTCATTTTATCCGGCATCGTAAAAATACATTTATAGCCTTTGACCGCCGCCGCCATGGCCAGTCCCTGACCGGTGTTACCGGATGTCCCCTCAACCAGCGTTCCACCTGGTTTAATGGTGCCTTCTTCCTCCGCTTTTTGCACGATGTGCGCTGCCATGCGGTCTTTGATCGAGCCCGCCGGGTTCAGGAATTCGGCTTTTACCAGGATGGTCGCCATGTTTTCGTCGACCATATTGTTCAGTTTGATCAGCGGGGTGTGCCCGATGGCCTCAAGGATATTTTGATGATACTTCATAGGTGCATCGGATGACTCAATTTTCAGATTTTGTCTAGAATGAACTTTTTCTTTTCCATTGTCAGCTTAGACAGGTTGTCGCGCCAAACGGTTTTTAAACTTTCATACGACTATTGTCACTGATCGATCTTAACTGCCGCGGCTGGGTAAATTCCTCCAGGTGCCATTGCAGGACTCCCATGTGGTACTCGCTATATCGTTCAACCAGATCCGAATAATAACCTGTCACCATGGCCCCATTTTCCATCTGGGCACTTGAGGGGTAGCCGCAATCGGTCGCCTCGCCGAATTGGGTCAGGACAAAGGGCGCGCCCCAGGTGCCTCCCTGGTCTTGACTAATGCGCCCACCGATACCGAAAAGTCCGCGATTGCGCAGACCATAGGTCAGCAGAATTCCGCCATCCTTGAGCAAAAGAAGGTCCGCCGGATGCTGCATGGGTAAAGTGAGGGGACCGGACTGACGCCACGATTTTTCGCCATCAACTCTCCGGTATAGCTCCACATGATGATCCACATGAGTGCGTGCGGCAGCAAGCCATTGACCGTCGAGTAGCCTTAGAATGGCCGTTTCATTGGTGTCTCCTTCTCCGATTTGGGAGTGGCTGTTCCAGCTTTCACCGCTATCGTCGCTGCGCAAAAACCAGGTGCGGCTGGGGCGTCCTCTACCTTCGCTCAAATAAGCCGCCGCGCTCAGTTTGCCGTCCTCATGGCAGACAATCTTTCCATAAGGGATCATTAATGGATGCGTTTCCGGCAGACCGGGAGTCTTGTTGACTTGCCAGGTGCGACCTCCGTCTGTTGAACACGAAATCCATATGCCCTCCAGTGGACCAAGTTTCCCGTTATTCAGTTCGAAACCCGAGGAGAGGACGAAGAGTTTTTCGCTCCGGTCTAATCCAACCGCGAAGTGCATGCGGTTTTTTCCCGGTTCGTGGGGGGCGGGAACACCCTTTCTGGCCCAGGTTTTTCCCCCATCGAGGCTGCTCCAGCACTCCAGGCTTCCCTCATCCAGCCCATGAATTGGTTGATTGAATATGATAGCCAGCAATTCCCCACCCGGCAGAGCCACCAGGTTGGGCCAGGCGCAAACGTTTTCAATGGCAATGATGCGTTCCATACAATTATCAGGACAGCGATTGAGTAGGATTTTGAGGGCGATGTCATCCGTATAATCGACAAACCCTCATGCGCCTTGACCTTTCCGTTTCAATTTCCCCAAATTGGGAACGAAATCTTATGCGGTGGAAATGCACAGTGGCTTACGATGGAACGGGCTTTCACGGATGGCAGAGCCAGCCCGGTGGTAACACCATTCAGGATGTTCTCGAGAACCGTTTGAAAAACCTCTTCGGCCAACCCATCCGCATCCACGGCAGTGGGCGCACCGACAGCGGCGTCCATGCAAGGGGACAGGTATTTCATTTCGACGGGGTGTGGACGAACCTGCAAACCGATTTGCTCAACGCCCTCCGCAGTGGTCTGCCGGAAAGTATCCAGGTGTCCGCCGTTCGCAAGGTTCCAAATGATTTTCACGCCCGTTATTCAGCCATCGGCAAACGCTATATGTACTGGCTCTTTGAGGGCTATGCCCCGCCCATGGAAACCCGGTATTACTGGTCACTGGGACGGCGAAAAGTGGACATTGAGCGCATGAATGCGGCCGCCGCGTGTTTTTTGGGAAAGCATGATTTTTCCGCCTTCGGGGCCCAAAGGGGCGATGATTTTACCGTAAATCCGATCAAGGATATGCGACGACTGGAAATCACCCGCCGTGGGCGTCGCATCCGCATAGCAACTGAAGCCAGCGGATATCTCTACAAAATGGTCCGCAGCCTGGCCGGTGCTCTCGTCGATGTAGGAATAGGGAAATTGGCTCCGGACGAACCGGAAAAGTTTTTAAAATCAGGCAAGAGGAATGCCCTCGTAGTGACCGCCCCCGCCAGAGGATTGTGCCTGGAAAAAGTCTTTTATTGAAAAAAAAATTGTGGTCTGAAAAACCCGATCGTTATTCGGCGATGTCTTCATTCCACAATTCGGGATGCTCCTGAATAAAATTTCCCATCAGGTCGATGCAAGCTGCGTCGTTGAGTATTTCGACGTCCACTCCCTGTGAACTTAGAAAATCTTCGTTGCCGCCAAAATTGACATTTTCACCGATGACCACGCGTGGGATCTTGAATTGTACGATGGTTCCGCTACACATCATGCACGGGCTCAGTGTGGTGTAGAGAACCGTGTCGCGGTAGGAAGCCTGCCGCCCGGCCTTCCGCAGGCAATCCATTTCCCCGTGGGCGATGGGGTCGCCTTCCTGCACCCGGCGATTATGGCCCCTGGCCACAATTTCATCGTTCCGCACCAGGACGGCTCCAATCGGCAAACCGCCTTCATTCACTCCCGTCCACGCTTCCTCCAGGGCAAGGCGCATAAACTTCAGGTCTTCCTCTCGCTGCATCGTTTGAAAGAAAAGAAATTCGGTCGGTGGTTGTCAAATCGCTCAGAGAAACCGTTTAACGGCAACCGAGCTGTGATCCGGGCAGGCCGCTGTCAAATATCTGAGAAATATAGCAATTGCCGGCCGCTTGGGAAAATAAAACAGGTGCGATTGGCATCGGCAATCGGAAGACCCGAATCCGGCCAATGGAATTTCTGAACGACCCCATTGTGCCAGCACCTCAGCCCAGCAATGCTCGCGCTTTTCCGTATCGTTGGTCAACCACGCTTCCCCCAGGCAAAGATGCGGACGCAAATAATCGATATGCCACCGTGCCGTTTTGGAAATTTTTTCATGGCGCCCAACCCGTGCCGCCAACCCGCCCGGCCCAAATGCGCTCCCCGCATAAACATAAAATCCCGTCCGCAACTCCACCGCACCCAATTTGCCAACCTGAATTTTTTCCTGGCTGGAAGAGAAAAAGACGAGCGCATAGGTGCCGGGTTTTCGATTCAATTCAAAATCAATATTGGATGGAGATTGCAGCAAAACCATCTTGTTTTTTGATTATGAGTGTTTTAGGTTTTCTGGAAACTGTTTTGTTGAATTTGATTTCAAAAGAAGAAACTTACTATGGACGCTAACTTTTACAAATTAATGCATCTTTTTGGGGTGCTGATGGTGTTTTTGGCTTTTGGTGGTTTGATTGGGCGAAGCTTGCTGGGTGTGGACGGCGTTCGGTTGAAGAAACTGGCTGGCATTACCTCCGGCATCGGCCTGATTTTGATTTTGATCGGTGGCTTCGGAATGTTGGGAAAATTTGGCTATGGTTTTCCCGGCTGGGCTATAGTAAAACTGGTTATCTGGATCGCCTTTGGCGGATTGATTGCAGCGGCCAATCGAAAACCGGCTTTGGCTCTTCCATTATGGTGGGGTGTTTTGGTTCTCGGATTGATCGCCTCCTACCTGGCTTTGTGGAAACCATTTTAATTGATAGATTATTTGGCACTTGAGTCCGGAAGTTTCATCAAGTGCTTTTCGATTTCCCGTTGTATCGTTTTGGCCGCCCCCCGATTTCCCGTGTGCCACTCCTGGGCCGCGCGCGCCATACGGTTCCTTTCAGTAGCATCTTCCAAAAACTGCCTAACCATAGCTTTTAGCTCTGAGCCGTTCTCGACTTGTCGGGCGGCCCCGCTTTTGAGAAGCGACCGGCAGAGGGGGCGGAAGTTGTTCATGGCCGGCCCAAAAATCAATGGTTTTCCCAAGGCAGCCGCTTCGATCGGCGTCTGGCCCCCTTCGTTGGGCGGAATGCTTTTACCGATAAAAACCAGATCGGCGACCTGCGTCAGCATTTTCAGTTCCCCGGTCGTGTCTCCGACATAAATCATGACTGGTCCGGGCGCTTTTTTTCCTTTGGATCGAAAATGAAATGCGGATTCCCGGGTGGAAAGGAGTCTTTGAATTTCGCCCCTTCTTTCGGCATGACGCGGGATCAACAGGAGACGGCAATCAATGCCTCCCTGCCGGGATTCATGGACGATATTCACGAGGAGCTCCTCTTCGCCCGGCCAAGTGGAGGAGCCTAGCAAAATAACGGGCTTTCTTTCCTGCTCATGTATCGCAATGAAACCCATTTCCCCCTTTAGTTCTTCAATCTGCTCCCTGTCGAGGCGGGGTCCCACGCTGACGTCGAATTTCAGGTTTCCGACGGCTGTGATTTTTTCCGGCGCCACGCCCAGTTTCAGAAAACGATTCTTGTCCTGGGACGACGATGCCAGAACCCGGCTGAGACTTTTCGTCAATCGGCGGCTTAGAAAAGTCAGTTTTTTATAGCGACCATAGGATCTGTCGGAGAGACGGGCGTTAATGAGAATGACCTCAACATTTCTCCGGTTTGCCTGCCGTATATGCTCGGGCCAGAGCTCACTCTCCATCAAAATCGCCAGGTCCGGTTGAATTCGGTTCCAGGCGATATGGCTGAAGAGCCAGAAATCGAGTGGAAAAATACCGATGGCTAAGGTGATTTCGCCATATCGTTCCCGCGCGACCTTCAGCCCGGTGCTGGTTGTGGTGGTCAGAACGACTTCAATATTCCCTGCTTTGGCCAGTGATTCCAGAATGGGGGCGACAGCCAGAATTTCTCCCACACTGACCGCTTGCAGCCATACCCTTTTTATGCCCGGTTTCCGTGATGCCATTGGCCCGATGAGGCCGAATCGTTGAAAAAATCCCTTTCTGTAACCACCGCGCCGAAACATTCTGTAAATGTAATAGGGCGAACACAAAAGCAGAAGAGGCAGAAACAGTATTCGGTAAATCCAGATCATGTTTTCATTTTGAATCGGTTCAGTCCTTGTGGTAGTAAAGTGATAGCCAAAAGACGGAAAACAGAGAACAAAATTTAGAAATCAAAAAGGACCTTTTATCCTGCATCCCGCAACCCTCATTGTCGAGTCCCGAGACTTCATCCAAGTGTAGGGATTTCCTTCAGCCCGGATCGGGCAACTTTATGGTTGTCGGCATCCGGGGATGATGTCTACCTTTCGGCCCATATGGATCGTATCGCTGCCACATTCGCCGCCGCAGAAAAAGAAAATCGCACCTGTTTCATATCCTACATATGCGCGGGCGATCCCGACTTCCAAACCTCGGTCGAAATCTGCCGCCTTCTCGCCGAAAACGGCGTGGATCTGCTGGAAATCGGGGTTCCTTTTTCCGATCCCCTGGCCGACGGCGTACCCAATCAGTTAGCCGCCGAGCGCGCTTTGAGTAGTGGCATGGATCACGAAAAGTTAATCCAATTGGTGAAGGAGTTGCGAACCTTTACCCAAAAACCGATTGTATTGTACACCTACTTCAACCTCGTATATTCGCGTGGAATCACGACGTATCTAAATGAATTAAGGTCCGCCGGCGTCGATGGTTTGCTGACACTGGATTTGCCACCGGAGGAGGCGGATGAATTGATTTCTGCCAGTCGTGAATCAGGGATTAAGAATATTTTTATCGTGGCGCCCACGACACCGCCGAAACGTGTGGAATTGATTAACTCGGTAGCCTCCGGTTTCATTTATTATGTCTCCCGCGAAGGCGTGACGGGTGAGCAAAAGAATATCGCGGCCGATTTGAATACCTCCTTAAAAACAGTTCGCGAACGGACTTCTCTACCCGTGGTTGTCGGTTTCGGAATTTCCACCGCAAGCCATGTCAGAGAGGTTAGCGCTATTGCCGATGGCGTTGTTGTGGGCAGTGCATTGGTAAATTGTATCGGTAAAAATACAAACGATCATAAAATTATGTTGGATAATTTGACTGAAAAACTGAAAACCCTAACGAGTGGTCTTTCTTGAGGGACCGGATTCTGCCATATCCATAATTCTGGAAACCGCTAACCACCAAGACGGAATCAATTTATTCACGAGTTATTCACAATTTATAAAATAGTATTTTGAAGTGCTGTTTCAATCTGGAATAAAATCAAATCCGTGTGGATATATTTTCTGTTCTTTGTTCTAAAATCTTGTGATTGATATTTTTCATAAAACGATTGAGATGTGTAAATAGCTGGATGGTAATATAATATGATATATTCAAACTAAACTTATGCGGTTATTGAAACAATTTTTTTCACGTACAAGTAATCGCGTAAAAAAGATAAGCTATATTTTGGATTATAGACCGTGCTTGTTGGACTATTGCCCAATTTCAAATACTTATTCTCACGGTGGATAATATACCAGTTCATTTTCAAAGCCGTAATTTTTTTAAACCCGAGAGAACCCTCCATACAGGTATTTGTTCAATGTTAATCCATTTATAAGCGTTAGTAAATATCCAATGAATTTAGTAACGTAGCGGATGTTTCCTTTGGACCGAAGCTGGAAAACAAGGAATTTTACATTTTGTGTGTGTGAATGAAATCAGAGGTATAACCACATACGGTTTGACTGCGATATGGACCTAACGCTTTATTTTTTAACCGGCGCCAGTGCCTCGGGAAAAACGGATTTAAGCCTGGAATGGTCCCTTCAGGAAGATGGCGAAATCCTTTCCTGCGATTCCCTTCTTTTTTACCGGAGAATGGATATCGGGACCGCCAAACCTACATCCGCACAACTAGAGAAAGTGCAGCATCATGGAATTGATATTCGTTCCGTCAAGCAGCCCTGCAATGTGGTCGATTACATGAGTTTTTCGCAATCCGTTATCGAGGATATTCTGGCAAGAGGAAAAAATGTCTTGGTGGTGGGAGGCAGTGGTTTTTATTTGAAGTCATTTTTTTCACCAATCGTGGACGATCTGAAAATTTCTGACGAAATTGTGCAACGGGTTCGATCACTTTACGATGCCGATGGTTTGGGTGGAGTTGTGGGAGAATTGAAAAGGCTGAATCCGAGAGGTTGCGGCTCAGTGGATTTGAAAAATCCGCGGCGGGTAGTCAATTCACTGCAGCGTTGTCTCGCATCTGGAAAGACGGTGGTCCAATTGGGACGCGAGTTTCAGGAAAAACCTATTCCCTTTCCAGATTTTAAAAAACAGGTTTGCTGTCTTTGGCGTGAAAAAGAAGACACCAAAAATCGCGTTCGCCAGAGGGTTCGTCAAATGCTTCGTTGCGGACTGCTCGATGAAGTGAGAATTTTACTCGATGATGGGTTGGAGGAAAATCCCAGCGCAGCCTCCGCTATTGGTTACCGCGAGTGTATTGAATACCTGAAAATCAGTGGCGGGAGTAACCTTGCCGATCTCGAGGACAACATTGTCAGAAACACCATGCGGTTGGTCAAAAAACAACGCACCTGGTTGAAAAAACAGATTCCCGTCAATCGCTGGCTTTTTTTGGATAAAAATGAAAAGGGACAGCCGGAATCCCTTTTCGCTTAAACACCTGGAATACTGGTTTCAGGTGTCAGGATGCTGAATGCATGATGGTGGAACGAGCTGACCCTGGTGCCAGGGTTTGACATTGAGAAATTTACTGAAACCTGACACCTATTTCTTTCCTATCTCCTGACTAATTACCGGAATTCGCAGCATTCTCATCTTCGGGATTCGATTTGGCTCGTTCGCGGGCGACGATTTCCGAAACCAGAGCATAGCTGTTGGCGGGAAGAACGGATTGCGCCAGGCTTTTGGCGTAGTCTTCAATTTCTGAAGAATCCGTGGGAATGTCCGGTAGCTCTTTGTTTTTCAGGTAAACGAAATGTCCCTTGTTTTGCAGGAAAACCATGGGAGAGATTTGTCCTGGTTCGAGGTTTTCATTTTGGGTTAAAAGAGCCCGGTTAAACCCGGAGGGAGGGTCTTTGCTGGTGAAGTCTTCAAAGGCCGCCGTTTCCATCTCATCGATTTCGGCTAATTCCTGAAATGATTGATCCGTATCCAAACCCGTGTCGATTCGTTCCTGAATTTCCTCACCCTTGGCGATAAAGAGTTCTTTGCGAAGGATTTCCCGATAGTCGGCTTCAACTTTTTCGCGAACTTCAGTCAGTTCGGGGATGCGGGCGTCGATCATGCCGTCGAGAAACAGCACACTGGCTCCATCGGGGTTGCTCAAGGCATCAGTAAAATAGCGACCGACGGGTAGATTGAAAATCTGGTTAAGACCCGTCAGTGGGATGAATGTGCCGGCTGGTCGGCGGTTTTGGGCATAGGGTTCCAGAGTTGCTTTTTCTGCGCCGGTAAGACGGATCAACTCTTCCATTTGGGGCGAACTTTGGGCCACGCTATTTTCATAAAGCTGTTCCGTAAAACTGAATGCCTCGGCTTCCGCCAAGGTTTTGGCTTTTTCGTCGATCCACGCCCGTTCGACTTGGGCACGGGCCTCCGCGAAGGTGATCTCGGCCTTTTCTTCATCTTCATCTTCCGAACCCAGCGTTGAGATATTCGATTGATTATCGAAGCGTGCTTTATTTTTTTGAAAATAGTCTACCAAGGTCGCTTCATCAGGTTGTTCCTCCGCCGCCGCATCCCGAAAATTGGCAATGGTAAAATGGATGGCGGTGGCTTTAGCCTTGGGAGGTTCTTCGTAATCGGTCTGGTTGCTCTCGTAAAATTCCTGGAGTTTCTCCTCCTCGATTTCAATTTCCGGTTCAAAGGATTGATAATCCAGGGTGGCCACTTCGACCGACCAGTTTGTTTGTTCGCTCAGCAGCATTTCCCTGGCTTCCTTCATTTGAACATAGCCGGGACCGGCCAGCGCTTCGCTCACTATTTGAATACGGTAATCTTCAATCATGGCCTTATGGACCATGGCCTCGGAAAATCGGGTGTCGGCCCTGAGGGATTCCCTGAAGCCTTCGTAACTTTGGCTGTTGAAGGAGCCGTCTGCGTTGGCGAACTTTGGATTCGCGCGAATATGTTCCTCCAATTGGGATTCACTGGGGGTGGGCACGCCGATTTCGTCGGCCAGTGCGAGCAGGGCGGTTCGATTCAGAGCCAGGTCGAGCAAATAATTAAACTGGGTCACCTGATTTCCGGTATTAAACCAGGTGCTGACCTGCGCATCCAAAACCAGGGCGCGAACTTCCGATTCGGAAGCCAGGTTGACTCCGAAGAAGTTATCCTGGCGAGCTTTGCCCTCTCCCTGGGACAAACCGCTTCCGGCCGGTGTGATGGTCAGTACAAAAGCCACTATTATGACAATTAACAAGAGTGAGAAGAGCCACTTGTTATGTCTTTGAAAAACTCTTTGAATCCATGTAATCATAGCAATGCGTTCAGCGTCCCGGAGATTATCCGCCTGATTTGATTATAAAAAAGCCAGAAATTAGCTCCTGAACAGCGACTGTCAATAGACTTGTGTGGTGTTCCCTCGTGAAAATGGATGCGGCCCGCATTTACTTGCCTCCGGTCAGAGTCTGGGAAAAATGAACTTTTCTACCTGCTATGAGTGAACCGTTAACCCTCCTCTACGATGATGACCACTTGGTTGCGATTGATAAACCGAGCGGGTTAATCGTTCATAAAACGGGCATCGCCCGGGATCGCCGGACTTGCATGAATATTCTGCGCGATCAGCTTGGCCAATGGGTATATCCCGTGCACAGGCTGGATCGCAAAACATCCGGAACACTGCTTTTCGCTCTCGATAAAGAAACCGCCGGGGCGCTGGGCAAGCTATTCCGCGCCCATGAAATCCGTAAAACTTACATGACTGTTGTGAGAGGCTGGGTGGAAGAACTTGGAACTCTGGACGATCCTTTGAAGCGGAAGCCGCAAGGTGATGAGCAGGAAGCCACGACTCATTTTCGGCCGCTGGCCAAGATGGAGCTGCCCTATGCCGTGGGCCCCTACCAGACGGCCCGCTACTCGTTGTTGGAGGTGGAGCCGGTGAGTGGCAGGCGGCATCAAATACGCCGCCATATGAATCATTTTTCGCATCCCGTGGTGGGGGATTCGGAACACGGCGAGGGCTGCCAGAATCAACTTTTCCGGGAAAAATTTGATGTTGACCGATTGATGCTGCATGCCACCCGTATTTCGTTTGTTCATCCGCATACCTCACAACGGCTGCAGATCGATTCGCCTGCTGCGGACGAATTTGAAAAATTATTTCCCTTGTTCGGATATTGCCCGCGGTCGAAATGACGGTGTCGGGTGTCGGGATGTGGAGTGGCTGAATGCTGGAATTGTGGCTACCGGTTTCTGTAGGTAGGTTTTAATGTTTTCAGTTTCCCAAAACCTGACACCTTTTCCCCTGGGTTGAGGGTCAGCGCGTCGATTACTTGTGGTTATTGAGAAGGTTAAGCTCCTCGAAACGTTGGTAGAGCTTGAGGCTGACCCAGGCGTCCGTGGCGGCATAATTGATTTGCGCATGGGACAGTTTCCGTCGATTCCAGTTAGTTATCTGGGCTCCTTTGGAGACGCGGGTGTTCAGGAATATGGCGGAGAGGCTGCGCAAACCGGTATTAACGATATTCAATTTTTGGGAGACGGAACTGAGTTCGAGAAACCCACCTGGTTCAAACTCGGTGATCTCGCACAATTTCCGGATGTCATCGTGAATAGCCACTCCAGCTTTGATGATATCCGGATTGGAAAGAATGGGGATCAATCGTTGCAGGGAATCCAGAAAGTTGAGCTGAAAAAGGTAAACGGCTTCGTTTCCGGCCAGCTGCAGCAAGGCCAATGGGTAGGTTTGCCCGCGATGGAATGTGGGGCGAGTCTCCGTGTCGAACCCGAGAGCTTTTTCGCCCTCAAGAGATTGGACCGCTTTTTCCAGGGCGCTTTCATTGTCAACCAGGTGGATTTCTCCTTTGTAACGGATCAAGGGCAGCCGGTTGACCTCTTCTTTTGAAATGTAATCAGGAAAATTATTATTTCGCGCTTCGTCACCCACAAGTTTTGCGCTTTCTACCATATGCTTCCGGTCATTCACATCTTTTTCCCTACACCTCTATCTCCAGGCCGTCGTAGGCCAGGCTCACTTTTTGGGGGAATCTGCCGGCGCCGGGGTCCTTTTGGTGTTCACTATGATAAATTTCGCTATACATTCTTGTATTGAGGAGAAATTCTTCCAATTCGGTATCGGTAGCAGTCGGTTCGTTGTGGAACATACAGAGGTGCTTGACATCGGAACGGGCCGCCAGCTCGACCCCCAACACATTGCTGGAATGCCCCCAATCGGCTTTGGTAAAAGTAGCTTCGGCAAGGGAATACTGGGCGTCGAAAATTACCAGATCGGCCTCATGGAAAAATTTTAAAAACCGATAGTCCTCGTCGTAAGCGTCCTCTTTGTGTTCGGAATCGGTAGAGTGGACGATGCATTTGTCATCTTTGGCAAAACGGAAGCCGTAGGATTTGCCGGGATGATTTTGCTCCAGGCTGGTAATGTCGAACCCGCATAACTGAAGGGGTTGGCAGGGGGGCATGATGTCGAATTCGATATCGGCGCCCATGAATTTGAAAGGAACAGGAAAACACGGTGTATCCATTTGGTGTTTTATGGCATCGGGAATTTCCTCGTGGTACCCATGAAAAATAACCCGATTGCCCGGAATATATGCGGGTACGAAAAAAGGAAATCCGCAGATGTGATCCCAGTGCAAATGAGTCATCAAAATGTGGAAAGTGGCCGGTTTTTGCCCTCTGCCGCTGATCATGTGCTGGTGCGCGAAATCGCGAATACCCGAGCCGGCATCGCACAGGAGGTATTCGTCGGTGGGCAGGTCGTTGCGGATTTCGATGCAGGAGGTATTGGTGCCGTAGGTTCCCGCCACGGAAAAGGGCAGTTTGGTGTCTATAAAATTATTAATTGCCTCACCATCGGGTAGATCTTCACCGCGCGCAGCCTCGAGTATTTTGAATACCTTTTCCCGGCAATCTATAGCCCGGAAGGAAGCAGGTAGGGAACCTCGGGTACCCCAAAAAAATACTTTCATAATATTCAATGAGAGGATTGTGCGGTATAATAATACGAAGGCAGACTTAAAGGCCGGTGACTGGGGTGGCGAGTCAAAAGAAGTTGATTTTTGATTTTAAAGGAAGGGAGCTATTGAGCTCAGGCTTCACTGTGGCCTTCAAAAAAGAGCGGCTTAATATCCTCCAGCCTGTCATCCAGGGTCAGGGCTACCACTGAGGAGAGCGACAGGAGGATATTTATGGCGTTTAAATTGGCGTCGCTCTGGGAGGCGGCCCGGATGCGCTTCATGAAGTCCTTGTTGACCTGTTGCAAGTCTTTGTAGAATTTTTCCAATCCAATCAATTCCAGGTCCGGCTTGGTGCCTTCTTTGTTCAGGAAATATTGTTTCAGCAAATAGGCGCCGGTTACCCGGTAGATGGTTTCTTCCACCGTGGCGAAGGGCAGATGGTAAATGGCCATGGGCTTGAATTCCGATAGGGTGGGGCAACTGCTGGATGCCATGATTAACCCCAGAAGTGACTTGAGCCCTGATTGAATATCACATTTTTTCTGGTAGTTTCTGGCCTCGGTGACAACCCTAACATCGGCCACTTCAAAAGAAAGAATGTTTTTGAATCGTTCCGCCACCTCTTCGATATCCACCGCCACGGGACAATAGGTATGCTCTTGCTTGCTCAGGGGGCAATTGGCGCATTGGCGATAGTCGAGTTGGGTCCATTCCGCCCCTCCTTTTCGAGGATTGGGGCCGGATTGATTTCGAGTCACATCTACTTCAAAATGATGAACTTCCCCGTTTTTCAATGTAATCTCGTAAACGATCAATTCCGTGTTTTGATTTGCAGGGGATGATGGCATTGGTAGGGAGTATACTCGCGTTCAAAAATAGCCGATTTACGATTTTGAGAACAGAACCTAGAGGTGTTGAGGGGAAATGCCACCTCAAAATCATTCGGTGAAATTTTTTACTTCATCCTTTGTTAAAGGCTGGATCAAGGGCGTGGATTTTCAAATTTTCCGGGCCTCTTCTCGAATAGGCCTTGCGCGTCTTGCTCGGTAGCTGTAAATTACTCTCTTTTTTTTAGAACGGATCGCCGTGTCATTGAATAGCTATCGGACACCCAAAAGGATTTATACGCAAAAAGCGCTCGAAGCCTGGTTTGAGAAGCTTTCCTGCGACTGGGAACATCATTTCAGCGCCCCGGTTTTAAAGTCCGGCCGGGAGCTCTACCGGGAGGGAGAAGTCCGTGAACTGGAATTGAGTCCCGCCGACGCCATCATCTACTGTCGCCGGGGCAAACTGGATTTATACTCCATGGTGGAATGGGAGAATGGTCACCCATCGGTGCGGGCTTCTACCAAAGACCACCACTTTGGCCATTGTCTGGCCGTCGCCGGTCTCTACGAAATCGAAGAGCTGGTGGGGGACGAAATTTTACCCGTCCCGAGTGAAAAACCGGATACAAATGGCGGGGAACAAACCTCCTCAAGGCATGTGCAAAACGATGCCGGAGAACCCGATTCCGCAGAGATGATCCGGGATTTGGTGGTCAAATTCAGGTCGTCGGAGCAAGGCCTGGTTTTCGAAGCCCATTGGCAAAAACCGGGAGAAAACTACGTCCAGGCCCTTTCCCGGCACAAGCGCCGCGGCGGCAACCTGATGTTGGGAGAAAGAGAGAAACTGATTCGGCTGACGGGGTTGGCCCATCGATTCGGTTTTGCCTATGACACCCGCCATCGCCGGTATTTACTGCGTGATCCTGTCCGCATAAGCGGATTTTTAAAATCGGAGCTGCCAGTATGGAGGGGTCATTTCAGGGTGGAAATGGACAAATCGGCGGAACTTCTGCTCAAAGGTGTGCAGACCGTTAAGGTGGAAGCGGTGGCGGATGGGGGCAATGGCCTTTTTTCTCTCCGTTGGAAGTTCAAATTGGGTGAGCGCCATCTCGATGATTCATTGGCGGAAATGCTTTTGGGGCGAGGTGGAAGCACCGCCATTTTGCCCGGACATGGAATGGTGCGGGTAGACCGGACCCAGATTCCTCTACTCGAAGATTGGCGTGTTTTGCAGCTTCGGCAGAAAAATGGCGGATTGCCCACCTATATGCTATTTTCGCTGTTCGGACAGGACAATCTTTCGGTGAAAATGTCCGCAACGCTCAAAAAATGGCGTGATTCCGTTCTCCAACCCGCATCTTCTGTCAATGGCTTGCCCGATATCCTGCGGCCTTACCAAAGCCAGGGGGTGCGTTGGCTGGCCCATCTTTGCGATAAAGGCTGCCACGCGTTGTTGGCCGATGAAATGGGTCTGGGGAAAACCTTGCAGGTGATAGCCCTGATAGCCCATCGGCCACTACCTGGAAAACGGCATCTGGTGGTATGTCCGGCCAGTGTGGTTCCGGTGTGGAAAAACGAGATGGCCCGATTTTTTCCCGAATTGAGAGTGGAAGTTTTAAGGAGCGGCCACAATTTCATCGATTGTCCTGATCCCGTTATCTGGTTGACCAGCTATACACAACTGCGCCGTCAGAAAAATCTCCTTTCGCAAACCGATTTCGGTTACGCGATTCTCGATGAAGCCCAATTGATTAAAAATCCCGACGCCAAGGTATCGCTGGCCTGCATGGGCATTGACGCACTTCACCGCATTGTATTGACCGGGACTCCGTTGGAGAATCGGCATCTCGACCTCTGGACCTTGTTTCGATTTCTTATGCCTGGCTTATTGGGTGACCGCCGAAACTTCAGCGATGGATTGGAGCGGGATGGGGCCGAATTTTTAAAGAGATTGAACCGGCAGATCACCCCTTTCGTCCTGCGCCGCACAAAAATGGATGTGGCCCGTGAATTACCGCCAAAGGTGGAAATCCGGTTGGTTTGCCCACTCAGCGGATTGCAGGAGCAAGAGTATTCCCGGCTTGTGGAGGAAGGTCTGAGCACCTTGGGAGATGATTTTACCCAGATAAAGCGCAAACGAACCATGAACCTGTTCACGCTCCTGACTCGTTTACGCCAGGCTTGCTGCGATCCTGACTTGCTGCCTTGGGTGTCGGCGGGGCTTTCCCAGAGCGGAAAACTGAATTTTCTGCAAACCAAGCTGGCCGAGGCTGTCAGCAATGGTCACAAAATCGTCATTTTCAGCCAATTCGTGTCCTTGCTCAAACGGGTCGAGGAGAGTCTGGCGGAAAATTTTCCGGAAACTCCCGTTTATAAGTTGACCGGAAAAACGATGGACCGCGGCAAACCGGTGAGTGAGTTCCAATCAACCGAGGGGGCGGGCATCATCCTGATTAGTCTGCGAGCGGGTGGCACGGGCATTACCCTGCACGCGGCGGATTATGTTTTTCTTCTCGATCCCTGGTGGAACCCGGCGGTGGAAGAGC
>JAJFLT010000161.1 GCA_021772555.1 Opitutales bacterium
CATCCTTAGCCACTGAGACGTTATCTGGCCCGGGCTGGTTGCTATTCTTGACAGGATACGTATGGCGAAGCATGATTTTGGGGAATTTTCCAATCCTCTAACCGAAACAGATTAATCATGATTTCTGATATTTTTCCAAGAGTAAACAGATTTAAGATTGCCATCGGGCTTACCCTGATCCCGATGATGCTGGGCGGGTGGGGGAGCGTGTGGGGACAGGAAAAGAGCCTGAAACCAGGCATTAACAAGAGTTTTCAAAACCCGGATGTGGATGCATTTATCCGCCGGTTCGAAATCGAAAGTAGGGAGGTTTACCACAACCGGGATGCGATCGTGAATGCGATGGATTTAAGCCCCGGCATGGATGCGGCCGACATCGGTGCTGGGACTGGATTTTTCAGTTTGTTAATGGCCGAAAAAACCGGACCTGAAGGAACTATTTTCGCAGTCGATATTGCCCAGAAATTTCTCGATCATATCGATCGGTCGTCCAGTCAGGCGGGTTTAAAAAACATTAAAACCGTCCTGGGCAAAGAGAGATCGGTCAATCTTCCACATGAATCGATCGATTTGGCCTATATTTGTGACACCTACCACCATTTCGAATATCCGTTCTCTATGTTGGAATCTATCCACAACGCGTTGAGACCCGGAGGCCGGCTTGTCATTGTCGATTTTGAACGAGTGAAAGGAATTAGCGAAACATGGGTATTAGGGCATGTCCGGGTTGGAAAAGGAACCGTCACGGACGAAGTCAAGGACTCTGGTTTTGAGCTTGTAAAAGAAGACCCATTTATGGAGGAACAATATTTCCTCGTATTTCGAAAAAGATAGCTCAGTTCAATTTCAAATGAAGATTCCAAGGGTCACCGGAAAAGGATTTACTCTCGACTATCCGGGCCAGGGGGCCGAGCCTGGAATCGGGCGCATGCGAGGTTTCCTGCAGGAGCAGTGAAAGCTGGTGAATCTTCTGGGCGAGCTCTCCGGTCATACTATCACTTAAAAATTCAACTTGCTGTCCATTAGGGCCTGTCAAGTGAACCGCGCCTCGTCCATCCGCTTGCAGCGAAAAAGTTCCCATACGAAAAGCATCGGCCGAGAATTGAGAGAAAACTGGGTCTTTAACCAACTGTTGGGAAAGGTGAAATAAGGCATTCTCCAGGTCGGCCGGATTTTGAATGCCGGAATCCTTTAAAAACTGCTCCAACCCATTAGTGGGCGAAGGCGCTTGCACGGAATCCAGATAACGGGAAAACGGCACACTTTCCACGTTGGTTGCCACTTTGGGCAAAGGTTTTTTGGCAATGAGGTGCTCGACGGCTTCTTTGCCAATATTAATAAGACCGAGTGATAGGATTGGATTCATGCCGAATTTATTGAAACGGAATTTATTTCCGCCGACTGTATGCAACTGATTTAAAGCATCCCGTATGCCAAAAGTGGCTACACCAAAATGAAATCCTTAATTGTAAACCAATAGTCTCTGGTTTATTGGATCTACAATATTGTGCATTTTGATTTTTTCCAGGGTCTCGTCTTCAAGCTTGTGCCCTTCCGGAATGAGGAGCAATCCGGTTGGGCTGAACAGACCTTTAGCCAAGGTCATGCCGGTTTCCAGTTCCCTGAAGAGCACTTCCTTCATTTTTCGTGGTAGATCGATCAATCGGGTGGCCTTGAGAAACAATCGAACCGCTTCCGGATCGAAGGCTTTCCCCGATTCACTAAGTATTTGTTCGATTGCGTTTTCCTTAGTCAGTCCACATTCGGCGAAGAATACATTTACGGCTAGAAACCGTGCCGTTTTTGGAATGGCCAAACGCGACAAACCATCGGGAAAACCTTGTCCATCCCATCGTTCGTGGTGTGCCCTTATAGTTGCGCTCACACTCTCCAGGTTTTCTACGAAAGAAGCCAGGGTCTGTCCGTAGATCGGATGGTTGTTAATGATTCCTTTTTCGCTTTCAGAAAGAGTGTCCGGATCTTTTCTGGAGCGTAGAAACAACTCGCGGGAAATGCCGATCAATCCGATATTGTTCAACCAGGCACTTGTTTTTAATACATACTGTTCCTCTTTTGAAAAATAGCCGGTTTCAATCATCTTTTGGCAAAGATCGACAATAGCTTTTGTTTCTTTGCCCAAAAGGGGATGATAGGCGCTGACAATTCGATAGCAAAGTTCGAGGGAGTGCTCAAAATTTCCAGTTAATGTTTTATTTGCCTGGTCCAGTGCATCTTGTTGTTGAGCCAATTCCTTGTTTTTTCTTTGCAGATCGAAATTGGCTTCGCTCAGGCGCTCGTTCAGTTTCAAGGTGTCTTTCTGCAACTTGCGGTTGATCTCCAGAAGCTGGTTTCTCTGTACCGCATTTTTAATGGTTACCTGAAGTTCCTCACGAATCCACGGTTTAGCTATAAACCTGAAAATTTCCCCTTTATTGACCGCTTCAATAATCGTTTTCAGGGTCAGGACACCGGTTATCAATATGCGGGAGGCATCGGGCTGGATAACCTTCGCCTGGCGCAGAAATTCCAATCCTGTCATTTCCGCCATTCTTTGGTCCGAAATAATTACGGCAAATTCTTGTTCCCGGAGGTATTCCAGAGCCCTTAATGGAGAGGTTGTTGAGATTATCTCGTAACCCTCTTTGGCAATGGTTTCCTCCAGCGCAAGGAGGATGATTTCCTCATCGTCGACGATGATTATTTTTGGTTTTTGCTCCATATATTTAATTATAAACTTGTTTCCATCCGATCAGCGCGCGCAACTGGTTAAGTAAATCGTTGATTCCTGCATTATCGATTAACAATCAGAGCACTTTGGGAAGGACTTATTTCAATAGTAGTTTCCTCATCGACCAGGAACTGACAGGTGTCATCCGGTGCATATCGGCCGGTTTCATTAGATAAACGCTCCCGGCAATGCTGAATTGAAGTTGGCATGAAATGTTGATGAAATCGAAATGAAGACTGTTACCCGGTTCGGATTATTTTAGGCCATATGGAAAAATTTTCCGGTCTTCCTGTGGCACATCATTTAACAATTTTTCTTGCGGAAGCGGAAAACTCTCACGTCATTTTGGTATTTCGGAGCAAATTGGAAAAAATTTCATAAAAAATACCTTTTCCTTATTCTGCGGGGGAAAAATTGTCCGTTAGTGTAGATGGCATCAGAATTGCCGGTTTACTTGAATAGTGAGGAATAAATCGGCAATTATTTCCCTAGAAACAATCATCGGTTGTTTGAATGAAAAGGCACATAATTTTATATCCTATTTGTATCAAACAAGATATGAACTTGGTTTGACGCTTGGCACAGGCATTGCTCTCAGCCAGGCATGATCGAAGGAATCTTTGCCACTGAAAAGTACGTGACAGCCAGGAAGCTGCTTGATGCGGCGGCACTGCGTCATAAAGCGTTGGCTGGTAACTTGGCCAATGTGGAAACCCCGGGCTACAAGAGAATCGATCTATCCCCAGCTTTTTCAACTCAACTGGCGACCTCTCTGAAAAGAGGAGATTTGGAAGGCATATCCAACCTTCAACCCACGCTCACAATCGACGCCGAGGCGGGAGCCGTCAGGCCCGATGGCAATAACGTCGAATTGGATCGCGAGCTACTCAATGTAAATCGCAACGCACTTGAGTATGAGGTACTTACTCAATTTGTGAGCAGTTCCCTCAAACACCTGAAAACGGCAATATCAGGACGTGTGTCCTAAACCCGCAGCAATTACCGGAAATAATTATTTACTAATTCAAAATAAGAATACGTGAACCTTATACCAGCAGTAAACGTTTCCGCGGACGCCCTCAATGCCGAGAAAATCCGGATGAGCATAGTTGCTCAAAATATTGCCAATGCCCAAACCACGAGAGACAGCAGTGGGGAAGTCTATCAACGAAAAATTGTATCCTTTGAGTCGATTCTGGACAATAAGAGCGCATCGGGCAGTGTCGCTGAACTAGGCAGGACGGTTCGCATTGGTAGTATCTCGAACGACGTCACTCCAGGCAAAAAAATCTATCATCCGCAACATCCCGATGCCGATGAAGATGGCATGGTGGAAATGCCAAATGTCGAAATTTCACGTGAAATGGTGGATTTGATCGCATCATCACGGGCCTATGAAGCCAACTTATCGGTCATAAGAACAGCCCGCCAAATGGCCCAACAAGCTATAGCAATTGGTCGTTGAGTCGTTTGAATCCCGGAAGATAAAACATGTCGTTCATTAGCTCGATACAAGGTTTAGGAAGTTCGTTCTTGAAAAACGTGCAACCGCCAGGAGGGCCAACCGGGCAGGGTGGGAACGAAGGTTCCAATGCAATGGGGGGGATGCAAGGCGTTGATTTTACAAAAGCTCAATCCGCCATCGAGCAATTGAAGCAGACGGATTTTTCCAAAGCTCCTGAATTATTGAACGGTCTGACATCGCATCTGGAGAAGCAAAACCTCATACGGGCTCCTGAATCCCTGCAAGGAGCAGATTTTTCAACCCCTTTCAGATCCGCTGGAAGTGGTGCCCCTTCCATGCCGGATATGTTTGCCAATCTGGTTGAAGGAGTTAACGCCAAAGGCGCTGCCGCTCGCGCTGAAACGGCAAAACTTATGTCGGGAGAAACCGACAATATCCACCAAAGTATCATCGCCATGCAGGAAGCCGGAGTGGCCTTTTCATTATTGGTGGAAGTGCGCAACAAGCTGGTGGAATCCTACCAGGAATTAATGCGTATGCAGGTTTAATCAACAATTTGAATGGCGTCTGAATTTTAGTCTATGAATGCTTATCTCAAAGAGATTGGGAAACTATGGTCGCAATTAGGATTCAATCAAAGAGTATCCATTTGCTTATCTTTTGCCGGTGTTCTAGCCGGTATGGCAGCTTTGCTCGTTTGGACCAGCCGACCTAGCTTTAGACTTCTTTACGGAGGATTGGATTCCCAGGATTTATCAGAAATCCTGGCTGTCATTGAAGATCAGGACATTTCCTACCGTATTGGAGAAGGTGGGGCTTCCATTTATGTTGCCAGCGATAAGGTTTACAAGCTGCGCATGGACCTTGCCGCTGAAGGTGTTCCCAACGGCGGTGGTGTTGGATATGAAATCTTCGACCAGGGCAATTTCGGGATCAGCGATTTCGTGCAAAGGACAAACTATTTGCGTGCCGTTCAGGGTGAGCTGTCTCGAACCATTACTCAACTGCAAGGCGTTCGGTCCGCCCGTGTCATGGTTGTTGTGCCGGAAAATCGGCTGCTCGTAACCAACCAAAAAGGCGGGGCGACGGCCTCGGTCTTTGTTGATACTGGCGGCGGCGTTCTCCCGCAGGAAGCCGTCAACTCCATCCGCTTCATTGTGGCAAACGCGGTGGAGGGGCTATTGTTGGACAACGTAGCCGTAGTTGATAACCACGGCAAAGTTCTTTCGGAAGAACTTCGGCAAGAAGGCATTGCTGGAATGGGGGTTGGTCAATTTAAGTACCGAAAAAGCATGGAGGACTATTTCGTCCAGAAAATTGAAAGCATGCTCAGCAAAGTAGTGGGTCAGGGCAACGTGGTGGCCCGAGTCTCGGTGGAGGTCGATTCCGAAGCGTCCACTGTGGTCGAGGAACTCTTCGATCCCGACGGCCAAGTACCCCGATCGGAGACTAATACCGAGGACATTGTCGTCACCACAGAAGCCCGGTCGAATCAATCCAGCGGTGTCGCCGCCAATTCTCCGCAGGATGGTGAGCAGGGGCCAGCCGCTACCAACAATACCCGCGAGACCCACAAAAATAAAACCACTTCCTACGAAATCAACCGTTCCACCCAGGAAACGATAAAAAGCCCGGGCACCATAAAAGATATCAGCGCGGCTGTATTTATTGCCATGCGTATGGAAAAAACCGGAGAAGGTGAAAAGGCCGAACCGGTTGTGCGCACCCCCGAAGAAATGGAAATACTTCGTGTGATGGTGCACAACGCAATCGGCGTGACCCCTTCCGGCGAAACAGAAATAGGCTCAGTTTCCCTGGAAGAAACCATTTTCCATGTAGTGGAGGATGTGCCGGAGGACGGTCTCGTGCAGTTGCAGGATCAGTTTATGCGTTGGTATCAAGTTGGCCGCAACTTCGTTGCCGTCGGGATAGCACTGATCATGTTCTTCCTCTTTCTTCGCATGGTTAAACGCCACAAACCGGGAGTGGCCGAATTGGAAATCCTAGCCGAGGGCGGTTCCAACAGAATGCGGGAGGCGGCCGATACGAAAACATACTTAACCCCGGAAATGCTGAATGATTTGATTCAGGAAAAACCTGAAAACGTTAGCACGGCTTTGAAGAATTGGGCCACCAATGGTCCATCCAAATAGTATTCTAATTAAACACAGCTATTTTTGGTATAAACTATGAGTGATTCCAATCTCCCACATATCGACTATAATCAGCTTGGAAAACTGCAAAAGTTGGCTCTTTTTATGATAGTAATTGGGCCGGCTGCCGCTGCTGAACTCCTGAAATTCTTCGAAGACAGCGATATCGAGATGATCTGCCGCGAGATCACTACTTTTAAAATCGTCGAGAAGTCCATTCAATCACAGACTTCCGAAGAGTTTGCCGGAATTATTGGCGAAAGTCTGAGCGCGGTATTGGGTGGCCCCAAATTTGCCCAGAGAGCGTTGGAGTTGGCCAAGGGCGACTACCAGGCTGTTAATATGCTGGGCCGGATCGCTCCGTTGGGTAATTCCTCAGAGGTTATTAAGGAGGTTAGCGAAATGGAGCCACGGCAAATTTATAACCTTATCCGTAATGAGCAGGCTCAAACCATCGGGTTTGTAATCTCTCATCTCAGTCTGGAAAAAGCCACCACCATGCTCACGATGCTTACTCCGGATGTTCGCGAAGAAGTGATCGAAAGAATTGGCAGCATGGAGGACACATCTCTGGAGCATGTCAACAAGGTGGTTCAATGTCTCAAGACTCATTTTGATCACAAGCAGAAACCGACCATGCATCAAAGCGGCGGGGTGCGCTCGGTGGCCGATTTGCTGAATCTATTGGACAAAGATGTGAGCAAAGGACTGTTGAGCAAAATTGAAGAGAGAAATCCCACTTTAGGAGCAAAAATACGCC
>JAJFLT010000162.1 GCA_021772555.1 Opitutales bacterium
TCGGCCGGGCGACCACTTGCCCATCGACCACCACCGGCCGTTGCTTGATGGTGTGCATTCCGAGAATACCGCTTTGCGGCTGATTGAGGATGGGTGTCGATAGTAAGGAGCCGAAGATTCCTCCATTGGTTATGGTGAAAACACCCCCTTGGAGGTCTTCAATCGCCATCCTGCCCTCACGCGCTTTCTTGGCGTAGTTGACGATGCAGGTTTCGATCTCGGCAAATGAAAGCGCATCGGCATTTCTGACCACCGGCACGAGCAGTCCCTTGGGGGTGCTGACCGCCACACCGATATCGTAATAATGGTTTTGCACAATCTCATTACCCTCGATCTGCGCATTGATGGCGGGCACTTCCTGCAGGGCTTTGACGGTTGCTTTGAGAAAAAACGACATAAAACCCAACTTTACACCGTGTTTGGCCACGAAGGCTTCCTGATGCGTTTTGCGTAGGGCCATGACTTCATTCATGTCCACCTCGTTGAACGTCGAAAGGATTGCGGCTGAATGTTTCGCAGCCACCAGGCGTTCGGCGATTCTCCGGCGCAACGGGGTCATTTTCTTACGGGTGACTCTACGCGATTCTACTTTCGATTCCATTATTTGAGGTGGCGCCGGAGCGGGGGCGGTAATTTGTGGTTCTTTCTTTTTGGCTTCTCTTAAAATATCTCCTTTGGTCACGCGCCCGCCTTTACCGGAACCTGAAATGGTGACCGGATCGATACCCGTTTCCGCCGCCAGATGACGGACCGCCGGTGATTCAGGGTGTTTCGCCTTAGCCGGTTTTTCCGGTTCCGGCTCAACTACCGGTTTGGGAGCGACCACTTTTTTCTCGACCTTCGGGGTGGGTTCGCTTTTGCCGGTATCGACCGGGCTTGTCACGGAATCGTCGATTGTGGCGATGATTTGACCGACCTCGACTTCTTCCCCTTCCTGGGCCCGCAATGAAATCCTTCCGCGGCAATCGGCCAATCCTTCGGAAGTGATTTTATCCGTTTCCAATTCGTAGATAGCCTGATCGGTTTCGACCATATCATCGTTCTTGACATGCCAAGCCGAGAGGAGGCCCGATGTGATGCTTTCCCCGAGGACGGGAACTTTAACCTCAATTACCATTGAATCGCAGTTTTAACAGATAATGGTTCCGAGGCAAGCCGTGGGTTTTACCTCGATAGTATGGATTATTTTTTGGGAAGTTTCGCAAAATTAACATTCCAATCGGTATTATTGGACGCTTTCGAGGACCATTGCAGTTTTGGCCGACAGAAATACCAGACCAGAAAAATGAACAGCGCTGCTACCGGATGCCAGGCTCGCAGACCGATTGCCTGGGTGGGCGCCGCCAGCCATTTCATGGCCTGAAGACTGCCGATATTGGCGGGCGATGTGGCCAAAAATATGGTCGCCAGATACATATACCAGCGTATGGCTGGATGTTTCCAGAATACGATGCAGGAGATCACCGGGATGGCCAGGTATTGATCCGCCAGGGCGCTGGAGGTCACACATACGGCGATCAGGTATATGAGGCAGCTCTCCAGAGGTTGTTTGTTTTTGACCAGCCAACCCAATCCCAAAAGGGTGACAATCCAAATAAATTTGAAACCCGCAAAGGCCGGCAATATGGAAAAAGCTTTTTCAAAAAATTTTACCGGAAAAAACAAATTTACAAACCGTGGATAAAATCCGCCGAGGTGGTTGGAACTGTATTTGAGGACGTTCTGGATGACGCCCTCAAACGCCTCTGGATTTCCTATAACAAATGGTAAAAATGAAGCTCCGAATATGAGAAACGGGCCCACACAGGCGACGATTCGCTGCCGGAAATCGAGCGATGAATTGAACAAAAACCAAACCGGGAGCATAAACAAAAAATGTTTGACGGAAAGGGAAATACCGAGAAGCAGAACTCCCAATAAAAATCGCCTGTTGAGGTCTTTGCCGGAATTAGTGAGCAAACCGCAGGCCATGATTCCTGGAAGCAGTGCCAGGTTTTCAAATTGGGAATGATAGCCCGTCAGCAGGATGGAAACCGGGTTGATCAGAAACACGCACCCGATCTTGAATGAAAACAACCGCCACAGGACGACCCCCAAGGCGATGTCCACGAGGGATAAAAATAATGCCAACATGAGATGAAAATCCTGTAGAATGATTTCATCAAACAAAATTCCCTGTAAATACCGGAGAGCCCCCACGACGTATCCCCAAACGGGCCCGTAATTGTAACGTCCGGTTTCCGCATACAAATTTTTCCCATCCAAAAAGAAATCGGCAATAATGGCAAATGAGTCGGGGTCATAATTGGAACCGGTTACGGAAAGACCTGCCTTGGCGGCGGTTGCCAACACTGCCAGGAGTGAAAAGACGAACCACTTGTTGGTTAAGAAGATAGACTTCGATTCCATATTTTGATTAGAATCTATCTCAAAATCGCAGATGAATGATGTTTGTAGCGCCACGGTGGCAGATGGCAGGCGGTTTCGCGCCCAGATGGGCTGGAGCCCTTCGGGCGCGAACCAACGCCGCAGGTGCCAATGTGCCGCACAAATCCTTCGGACAGAGGCCATTATGAGTTTGAGCGGCGTTCCGTCGGGGCGGCAGGGCTTCCAGCCCGGCACGTCCCGACGCACCTTGCTCATAACACATAATTGCTCTCTGCATCGTCATCTTCGAATTTGAGATAGGTTCTACAATATTGCGATAGGAATAATTGACAAATCAATTTGCTGGAAAAAGATAAATAACAAGGTTTCCCATAAT
>JAJFLT010000163.1 GCA_021772555.1 Opitutales bacterium
AGGTGATACCCGAATTGAAAAAGGAGGCCCAGGGAAACCAGGGTGCATGATATATAAGGCACCAGCCAACCCGGATTTCTAACTACCTGCAGCATGGAAGCCTTGTCGTCCGGGGTGAAGGAGGCCTGAAAAAAGGTGAGCCCGGCATAGCGCAGGGGATGATTCATATAGATCAGCACTTGCCTGTCTTCCCCGGTCTGAGGGTTTTTGAGGCGAATCTTGCTGGAAAAATTTTTCGGAATTTGGGTGCCGGGATAACGATCGTGGGTGAAATCGATCAATTCGATGGTGTAGGGCAGGTATTCGCGTTTCAGCCGCAAGGCGATTTCAAATACTTTGCCTTCATGCTGAATCGTTTGCGGCGGAAAATCACTAACCAGCCAGGCCGAAGCCAGCCATGTTCCGAGGGAGCCTTCCGCCCCGATTAATTCCACCACGGCGGTCGGGACATCCTTTTCATCCTGCTTCGAGGTTTGCGGTCGCTCTTCGGCCGTCAACCCCATTTCCATACCAAGGCCTTTGTTGGCGGCAGGCTGTGTTGCGGTGTTTCCCGCTTCACGATTTTGAAAAAGAACCGAGTTGGGGTAATAGCGGTCGATACGAATCCGAAAAGGAAGCTTGGGGTGCTGAAAGGAAGTATTTCTGGCGAAAAGATTGGTTGGAATGCTGACCACGCCGTCCGTTTCCGGGTCGCTTTTATCGATAACGACCAATTCGGTGTTAAAGTAGCTTTCCATGTAGTTGGCAGTGCCGCCTTCATTAATCCACAGGGTGCTTTCTTCCTGCAGCATGTTGGTCATCAGTTGACTGATTAGTAGAAGCACCACACCTGCGTGGATCATGACGATACCGGCCTTTTTCCAACTGGGGCGGAAATAGCGAAAATGGGCCAAGGAAAGGTTTACCACCAATAGCGGGCCGATCAGGTAACCGCCGGGCACGGGCAGGTTGAGCCAGGAGAGCGAGCTGCCCAGCCACCATTGCTGTGGGTATTGCCAAAATCCGAAAAAGCTTTCGAAATATTCCTTCTGGGCACCTCGAATGCCAATGTAAACTTGATCCAGGGTTCCGAAAAACACCAGCACCAGGGAACAGGCCAACAGCAGAACGGTGAGCCGCACCGACGTTATTACGTTTAAAATTCGTGTTATAACATTCATTTCACCTCTTCAAAATTTACCGAGTTTAGAAATTCCATAAAGGACTTTTGCTGCATCTCAACGAGGGACGCATCACCCGACATTTTGAAAAACCAGGAGTTCCCCTGGTGGGTAAAAGTGCCGACCAAGCTGCGTTGGGGGTGAAACTTTCCGGACGGAGGGGCCAATCCTACGAGGTCCACATATTGGCATTCTTTGCCGTTGATATCAAGTTTCTCGACTGTGGCATCGACCATTCCGGCTGTAACCGGTCCGAGCCCGATTTGGCCGCGCCAGCGGTTGATATTGGCCAGCATTCCGCCGACATCGCCCGGGAATGTGGTTACGGCGATGTCCGCCATTTTGTTGTCGTCTCCCACGACCTGGAAACTGCCCCGCCTCATTTGTGATGGTCTGCCTGGCTCCCAGCCTTCGGGAACGGTCCATTGCGGATTGCCCTCCTGGGAAAGAGCTTGCTGGGGCAGGGATTGCGTGGCCATGTCGCCGGTTAGTCCGGCATGGGGGTCCTGGTCGATTTCAAGCGAACTTAGAAATTCCCGAAAACGTTCGGTTTCGGACTGTACCGTTGAATCCGCACCCTTTAATCTGATGAACCAGGTGCGGTTGGGCGCTTTCAGGACCGCCGCCAGGATAGATGTATTATGCTCCTCATCAGCAAGGGGCTTAAGGCTGGTCAACCGAAGGAGGGTGAAATCCATGCCTCCGGTTGAAAATGTTTCAAACGAATCCTGATTGAGTTGAGCATCTTCCTTATCCAGTTTAAGCTCGTCTGCCAGTAGGTGAACGATATCTTCGACCTGAACGGCTTGGGGGGGGAATTCTAGAACGGCAACATCCGCATGGGGAAAGTCACTTGGGTGGATGTGAAAATTTCCCCGGGCAGGTCGTTGGGCTTCGCCTTCCACCCAGCCTTCGGGAGCTGTCCAGGAGATGCCGGGAGACGTGCCTGTGGTTGGCGGGTGGCCGGGTGGGAGACCGTCCGTCCTTGATACGTTGGACGTTTCTTTGGGGATCGAATAGTATCGGACCTCATTTTTTTTGCAGGCGCCCAGTATACAGATGGCCAGCAGCGCGAATCGAATTGTCCAATTCCGGTTCATATACTTGATGGAGTGAATGGGTTTTAGGGAGATGGTTATTTACTAACTAGGTTATGGAAATGAATGAAAGGTAGACTGAAAATCCAGTGGGTCAAGTTGCATTGACTATTTCATCATCATACGGAATCAAAATGAATTTCTATGCCTCCTAATTATTTCGGCTTTTTCCGGCTTTCAAATTAACTGAATTTGTGCTAGCAAATCAACTTGGGGAGTTTCATCAGTTCCCCCTGCTTTTTCCCATTGTTCAACCTTGAATTCGATTTTCATAGAACCAGGAGAAGTGCACCATGCGCATTAGTCTGATTTTAACAACAGTTGTCCCATTTCTTATTTTTACTGCGACGGATATTGCCCGGGCCGCTGATCCCCAAGCGGTTGGGCGGATAATCGACACAGAATCGGGCAGCATCACCATTCATCCCGTGGAACATGGTTCCATGGTTCTGCAATACGGGACCATCACCGTCTATGTGGACCCGGTCGGCGGCGCTGGCAAATACAGCAAATACGCCCGGCCCGATTATATCCTCATTACGGATTATCATGGAGATCACTTTGACTTGGATACGGTGAAGGGCCTTCTTTCCAGCAAAACCCGCATTGTGGCGCCGAGAACAGTTCTTAAAGATAGGTCCCCTTCGCAGAGGGGATCAAAGGCATCAAAGGTGTGGAAGGAAGACCGGAAGGTAAAGGGGTTGAAGGACAAGATGGAAATTCTGCGCAACGACAGTAGCGCTTTTTTCGGACGAATCGATATCAAGGCAATTCCCATGTACAATCTGGCTCCCGACCGGGCCCGGTTTCACACCAAAGGCCGGGGCAATGGGTACGTCATCAATTTTGACGGCATGCGGGTCTATATTTCGGGAGACACCGAAGACATTCCCGAAATGCGGCAATTGGAAAATATCGATGTTGCCTTCGTTTGCATGAATTCTCCCTATACCATGGAGGTGGAGCAGGCCGCCAGCGCGGTGCTGGAATTCAAACCCCGGAATGTTCTTCCCTTCCATTATCGCAATCGCGATGGGACCTATAGCGATTTGCAGAAATTCAAGGAACTGGTGGCGGAAGATCCCGAAATAGTGGTTCATTTGCTGGACTGGTATCCCTGATTTTTTTCTGGCCCGGGGCAGGCGGCGATTGTCGGTCGCGGTTCCGCTTTTTAAACATTGAAACGGAAGAGGACGACATCGCCGTCTTTGAAGGTGTAATCCTTGCCTTCAAGCCGGTATTTTCCGGCTTGGCGAGCTTCCGCGATACTTCCGGCTTTCATCAGATCTTCGTAGGTAACGACCTCTGCCTTGATGAACCCTTTCTCAAAATCGGTGTGTATGACTCCGGCGCACTGAGGGGCATTCATGCCAGCTTCGAAGGTCCAGGCTCGTGCTTCTTTTTCTCCCACGGTAAGAAAAGTAGCCAGTCCGAGCAGCTCGAAGGCGGTTTTTATGAGTACGTCCACTCCCGAACCTTCGGCTCCCAGGTCTTCCAGGTATTCGGTGGCCTCTTCCTTACTCAGTTCACTCAGGTCTTCCTCCAGTTTACCGCAAATGACGCAGGCTCCCGCATCATGCCGGTCTTTAACGTATTTTTCCACCTCCGCCACGAAAGGATTGGCATGCGGGTCGGCCAGGTCGTTCTCGGAAACATTGCAGGCATAGAGGATTGGTTTGGCGGAAAGCAGGCAGGCTCTTTTCAAGATCGGTCGCTCATCATCTGAAAGATGTAGGGTATTGGCCGGATTCATCTCATTGAGGTGGGGTGTGAGCCGTTCCAGCAAAGCGAGATTCTCCGCTGCCTCCTTGTCTCCGCCACGGGCTTTTTTGGTGTTTTTTTTCAACTGGTTATCAATCGATTGCAGGTCCGCGAGAACGAGTTCGGTGGTGATTGTCTCGATGTCGCGGACGGGATCCACGGTTCC
>JAJFLT010000164.1 GCA_021772555.1 Opitutales bacterium
GATGCGGGCGGGCATCGAAGGTCGTGGCGTTGGTTTCGCGCTCACGGGCTACAAGCCCGCCACGAGCGAAACCACCTTGCGCTGCTTCGATTCTGCCGCGCACCATCGCACATTTCCACTTTTTATAAGCCCTCTTAGGAAAATTTCGGTTCGACGACCAATTTCTTACCCGCCTTGAGGGTCAGATTTTCTCCGGCGGACCAGACGCGGTCATTGATGAGCAATTTGCACTCGATGTCATCCCGGATTTCACTGGAGCTGAGGCTCCATTCATTGCGCGTGACATTGTCCATGGCAATGCCGTGATCCCAATTCAGGTTGGCTCCGTTGCCCCGTATGAATAGCTGGTTGCCGTAACCGACGTCGATTTTCGCGATGATGGTGGTAATCGGCATTTTGGCTGGGGCTGTCTTCACCGTTTTCTTCCTTTTGGCGGAAGCCGGTGCCGTTTTTTTGGTTGTTGCCCGCGGTTTGCTTGCGACTGTTTTCCTGGCAACCGTTTTTTTCGCGGTTGCCTTCCTGGTCGCAGTTTTCTTGACCGTCTTTTTCGGAGCAGTCGTTGTTTTATTCTTTAAAGATTTGTCATTCATGGTGTTACGTTTTTATTTTGCAGAATATGGATGTCGTTCCGCATTTAATTGTCGTGTTGGTTTGATTTTGTTTTAGGAAAAACAAAGCCAGCGTGGATACTGGTTTCCCCAACCAAATCAAGTCTTAAAAGCAAATTTAATCAAAAAATACTTTTTATTATTTTCAAGCCCTCTCAAATGGAGGCTGGAATCGAACAAACATCGGATTGACTACCAGCCTGAAGGCAGCTAGAGGTGAAAGCGTTCAAAAAATGGGGCCGTAGCTCAGTTGGAAGAGCGCGTCGTTCGCAATGACGAGGTCGTCGGTTCGATCCCGATCGGCTCCACCAAGCTTTTATCGAGAGCGGATAAATAGGGGTGTTTTTTAGGGTGCACTAACACGGCCAAACTTCTTTATTCCAGCATTTTAAGGATGCCGCCGAGGTATTGGCTGTAGAAGGCCATCATTTTGATTCCCGCGTAGATGGCGATGATGAGGAAAATGAGTTTGGGGTACCAGGTGCTGGCCACACTGAGGCTTTTGTCAGCTTTTTCCTGGTATTGACGATTCAGCAGGAGGAGATTGGCGTCGAGGCGGCCGGTTTGCTCGCCGGTGCGGTAAAGAGTCACGAATTCGTCAGGGAATACTTTGTATTGGGTGAGATAATTTCCCGGAGGCTGCCCGGTTTTGATCTGATTGGTGATTTGCAGGGAAGCATTTTGCACATTGGGATCACCGGAAACCATGCCGGAGGCAAACCAGGATTCCGCCATGGGTGCGCCGGCATATAGGAAGGACTCCAGGGCGAATGAGAAATCGGCCAGGGACTTAGATTTACTGTAGCCGCGTAAACCGGGCAGGGTCCGCATGAGGTGAAAGATGATCGGGCTGCGCCTGCGAGAGAGGAAAATAATTGTGCCCAGAATAGCCCAAAGGGGCAGTAGAAATACGAGGACATTTCGAAGGTAATCTTCCGGGTGGAACTGCATGCTACCGCTCTCCGAAAATTCCACAAGATCGAGTATGGGGAAAAGGAGGGCTCCAAAGTGAAGCACCCCCAGTGGATAGAGGGTGGCAAAAATGGTTCTGGAAATATTTTCGGCTGCGAGTTTGTGCCTTTCGCTCAATTTTTTGAGGGCATCCGGTATGCGCCCGCTGGTTCCGGCGGCCGATATGAGGAAACGGTCGGCCTGAGGCAGCCAACTGGGAGCGTTTTTAAAGACTTCGTCGACGGAGAGGCCTGCTTGCAATTGCTGGGCCATGACGGTGACGTCCTCAGCGGGAGCGCCGCCCGCACTTTGCATGGCTTGGCCAATAGAAATACCTGCATCGAGGTTTTGCCCCGTCTGCAAGTACCAACGGGATAGATTTTTATGGGAAACTCCCATGTTGGTTCAAGGGGACGTTTAGGCTAAAGCTCTTAAGTAAGGCTCCATGGTTATGCTTTTAGTGCGAGCGCCTGAAATATATTGAAGGCATGATTGCCGATTTTTTCAAAGTGGCTGAGAATGTCGATGTAGAGCATTTCGGCTTTGATCTCGCCACTTTCCTGAATCCGCATGACCGCATTTTTACGCAGACTATTGAGGGACTTACCGATATTGAGCTCCATGGTTTTGGCTGTTTCCATGTCGTCGGCAGTAATCGGGGATTCCAGTTTTTCGCGGTAGAACTGGATGAAGTCGAGCACTTGCTCCGAGTATACCCGGATTTCCTGGCGGGTTTTGGAGGGCAGTTTACGCTTTTTTCTATATTTTCGCTGGGCCAGTAGTACCAGCCGGTAGGACCAGTCGCAGATGTCTTCCAGCTCCGTCACGATACGCATCATGGCGGTCACGTTGGTCGCACCGTGGGTGCTGAGTTGGTCGGTCGAGCAGTGGATGAGGTATTCGGTCAAATCGACGTCGTACTGGTCGCTGATTTCTTCGAGATCTTTGAGCTCTTTAATTTTCTCGCTCATATCCTTGTCGGGATTGTCGTAAACCTCGATGAAACCGCGAAACATCACCTCGGTCAGTTCGGCCATTTTGCCTACTTCATTTTGCGCCTCCGCGATGTTTAATTCGCCGGTATGAATGATGTTGCTGGCAATGTAGGAGAAGCGCTCGTCTTTTTGGGCCAGTTTGCTGACCGGAAGCAGCCTTTGCACGAGAATCGAAAGTTGGGGGACAAAAACGATGAGTAGACAGATATTGCAAAAGTTGAACAGGGTGTGGAAGAGCGCCAGGTGTTCAGGCAGGTAGGAAGCCTCCCCGATATCGCCCGGCATGATGTAATCGACCACGCCAATGAACCAGTGGAAAACGATAAGCATCCAGACCACTCCGGTGAGGTTGAAGATGAGGTGGGCGGCGGCGGCTCTTTTGGCGTGGGTGTTGGCTCCCAGAGAGGCCAGAATGGCCGTGATGGTGGTGCCGATATTTTCTCCCAGGATAATGGCCGCGGCGGTGGGAAAATCGATCCAC
>JAJFLT010000165.1 GCA_021772555.1 Opitutales bacterium
TCTCACCACCATCAATCGACCGGCAACAATAGGATCGTACCGCGGGATGATTTCTAGTTTGACCTATATTCAAGGTCGCTACCAGTTCTCCATCCGGTATTTGTGCTATGGACGGGTGAGCGGCGTTTCTAAAGTGGTGATGCGAAGGAGAGCCTCGATATACCAGTCCCGTGCCTTTTATGTTTATCACTTTCACCCAAGCTACCCTCTCGAAGTTATAATTAGCTTACCAATCGATACGCAGTTTCGTCCATCGAATACTAAAACGACCTTTTTCCTTGCACCAGTGAGTGGCCAAGATTGTGCCATCGAATAATCGGATGGCAGTGGGGAAACCAAATTCAAACGATTTTAACTCCTCGGCACCTTTTCCAGGACTTAACGATTTGGGCCGGGTTTTTCCGGCATCATAGAGCAGTCCCTCGAAGTGAACCTTCCATTCACTATCCGTAAAGGTAACCAACCCCATCACAATGCCCTGCTCACCATAACGGCGATTGTAAAGGATCAGCAGACGGTCATGTCCAAGTGAAACCGGTGTCATGGTTTGTCCATTTATTCCCGTTGATTCCGGGGAACTCCAGGTCGCACCATCATCTGTGGAAATTGCGAAGCTGTTCGGTTTGTCCTCTACTCTTCCGAGCGTCACCGTCCAGCATACGGCCATAATGGTTCCGGGGGCGATTTCAGCAAATTTGTGTTCAAAGTAACCGTAACGCTTTTCCGGATCGTAAAAAACAAGGGCATGCTGCGGCCAAGTATTACCTCCATCGTTGGAGATACCGACGACAACTTTTTCTCCCAATCGATCCTGGGCCGGGAGAGTCGCAGCGGGAGCGAGCAGCCTTCCCGAGGCGAGGGGCAATAGGCCATGAGCAATTTCGAAATTCCCCTCTCTGGGAAGCGGAATCATTTGAGGCGCGGACCAGGTCAAGCCTTCGTCGACCGAGGCGCAAAAAATCGGTTCGCTGAAATAATCCCCAAAAACCTGGCCCGTTTTTCGCCGGTGCCGACTGCCGTAAGCATAGATAGTTTTTTTATTCGCGGACAAGGAGAGTTTGAGGTGATTTTTCAGCTTGGTTTCATTATCCGCCGGTAGAATCGTTCCTTCAAGGCGCCAAGTATATCCGCCGTCTTTTGACCTCGCCCAATCCGAACCTTGAGTGGCTCTTGGTCCGTCACCCACGCAAAAGGAACAGAGAATATCGCCGTCAGGCAATTGCACTGCTTGGGGATAGGCGGAATCTCTGTCGTCGAGCAGTCCGCTACTGAGTATTTCTATATGGGGCATTTTATTTAATTTTTCGAGGTTCATGTACCGTCGAACGAAACGGAAGGGTTGACCGAAAATCCTTTGATAAGAGAACTCGCTTTATCTTGCTCCGACATACAGTTTGTATGAAACTATAGTTTGGTATGATTGCGAACCAAATCGGACCGGATGGCATAGAAAGCCTTGAACACAAGTGCATGCTCATTTACGAATGCAGCATCCTCGGAGAAACCAGAAATGAGGATGTTTCAAAAGCATATTCATACTGAACCGGAACAGTTGGTATTTTGAAAATAAAGAATTATTATAATGAAGATTAAAGTTTACGACTCCAAGGAGGAAATGGCCAAAGAAGCGGCTGATTTAGTCGCTAAGACCATAAATGAGGCGTTAGAAAAAGAGGGAGAGGCAACCATCATTCTTGCCACGGGTATGAGCCAGGTGGAAATGCTGAAATCACTCGTTGTCCGGGATATCGATTGGTCTCGGATTACCGTCTTCCATCTGGATGAATATATCGGTTTGCCCTTATCGCACCCTGCCAGTTTTCGCAAATACCTCAAGGAGAGGTTCGCAGATATTGTTGGCGGTTTGCGGATGTTTCACTATATTGATGGCGAAAATCCTGATCCGCTCGCAGAATGCCGTCGCCTGAATGGGCTTATAGCCGAGCATGATGTCGCTATAGCCTGTGTGGGCATCGGTGAAAACGGGCATCTGGCATTTAACGATCCACCAGCCGATTTTGAGACGGAAACTCCATATTTGGTGGTGGAACTTGACGAAGCCTGCCGACGACAGCAATTGGGAGAGGGTTGGTTTCCCACTCTGGAGGCAGTGCCCCGGCAGGCGATTTCGATGAGTGTCCAACAGATTCTGCAAAGTAAAACGATCCTTTGTTTGGTTCCGGATCAGAGAAAAGCCGAGGCGGCTCGAAATGTGATCAACGGAAAAATATGCCCTGAAGTTCCGGCATCGATTTTGCGCAATCATGGGAACTGCCATTTTTTGCTGGATACACCAGCAGCCTCTCTGCTGGACTGAACGCGCCGGTTTATGAATCACGCGCCATCGCCATTGTCGATTCCCGGTTTTGTCGATCTCCAGGTCAATGGATTTTTGGGGATTAATTTTTCGTCTCCAAACCTGACTGAGGAATCATTCGAGGAGGCCTCAAGAGCGCTTCTCTCACGCGGCACGGCTGCTTTTTTGCCAACCGTTGTGACCGGTTCCGAAGAAATGTATGAACGCAACTTGCCAATAATTGCAGGCGTAATGCAAAAGAGTGAATTTCAGGGACGGCTGTTGGGCATACATATTGAAGGGCCTTTCATTTCGCCTGAGCCCGGTGCCGTGGGCGCGCATCCTCCAGAATTTGTTCGTCCGCCGCACCTGGGCTTATTCGAAAAAATGTTGGATTGGGGAAACGGATGTGTGAAACTCCTGACATTGGCAGCCGAACTTGCGGGCGCAGATGAGGTGGCAAAACTGGCCAAGGCTTCCGGTGTGACCGTTTCCATCGGACATTCCCTGGCTTCGACAGAAGATCTCAATCGGCTGGCACTGACTGGCGCTAGTGCAATCACCCATTTGGGCAATGGCTTACCAAACTTGCTTCCACGGCACGAAAATTTTATCTGGACCGCATTGGCCGATGATCATTACACGGCTATGGTGATCGCAGACGGGCATCATTTGCCAGAACCTATATTGAAGTCGATTATCCGGGCCAAAACACCGAAAAGCATTATCGTGGTAAGCGATGCTTCCCCCATTGCCGGACTACCGTCGGGAGAATATACAACCCTCGGGAATAATGTCGTATTGGAGGAATCAGGACGTATTTTTAATTTTGAGAAACAGTGCTTGGTCGGTTCCTCCGCCACCATGCTTTGCTGCATGAACCATCTGGCACGGCTCAATTTTTTATCGCTCGAAGAACTTACAACCGTCGGGTTTGAAAATCCACTCAAGCTTATCGGCCTGACGAAAAGAGACGTTTCCCATGAGGCCAACCTCTATTTCGATAACGACGAAATGCAATTCAAATTGGTCAAATGAACCGTTATAATTATAAGCGAATTTTACTACCGCCAAACACAGGTGTGGAATATTTGCGCGCAACCATCCCCGATTACGAAGCGATGCTTCTTTCGGTCATGAGATTTATCGCCGACCGTTATGAAAAGGATTCAAACTATCCGTTTATCGATACTAAAATCGATATTTTGACGGGTCAGGATTTTCCTGCCGACGATTTGGTTCGAGGCAAGAATACGGTCTACGGATGGATTCAGGGTCGTGGCCTGGAAGCCCTGGCTGATCACTGTTCCTGGATCAGGCAAAGGGGTCTGGACGAGGCGCTACTGTCACGCCTGGAGGCCATAATGGGGGAAATTCTGGATGCACAGCGAAAATTCCGGCGACAAAACAAAGGCCGTTCCAGTTTCTTTATGACCCCTGAGGGGGAGCCGTTTTCCTTCGACAATGAATGGAATCGCGTCCCCCTTTTGATAGAGGACAACGGTCCTTATGGCACCTCTGATTTATTTTTGTCCAAAGGGATGTTCTTGGCAGCGGTTTATTTGGGCGATGAAAAAGCCATCGCCGAAGCCAGAACCTATATCAAAGATGTGGACGCAGCTTTGTGGAACGGAAATATTGTCCGCGACCAGAAACAGCTCGATCCAAAGAATCCGGTGGAGCCGAGGGCGGGGCATTTTTCCCACGGTCACTATATGCTGCAAATGAATGCAGCCAGCATGCTGGTTGAAAATGGCGACCCATCTGGCATTGCAATGGGGTTCCGGCTGATTGGTCATGAACTGGAATTTTATGTCAATCATAGCAATCGGCTTCCAGAATTGAAGGATTGCGATATGTGGGAGGCCGTGGGGTCTGATAAGCTACCTTATCGGGAGAATGGTAAAATTTTGTCTGATCCCGGCCACGCCCTGGAACTTGTCGGTTTGGCCTTAAAATTCATGCAGACGGCAAATGGGAAGGGTTTGCTCGATTCCGCTCAGTTGAAGGAGTGTGAATTTTTACAATCGATTTTACTAAAAGTGTTGTTGAGGAATTTTGAAAACGGTTATCAATCGAGCGCGGGTGGCATCTGCAAATCGTTTGACTTGATCTCACGACAGGCGATCAATTCCGATATGCCTTGGTGGAATATTCCTGAAACGATGAGAGCCGCCCTTCTGGCTTGCGCTATTGCCAACGACGAGAAAGACCGGGCTCGCTGCCTGACCATATTCGCGAAATGCCATAACGATTTTGCTCGTTATTACGTCCGACCGGATCGCTCTTTAATGGCCGTCCAAACTCGTAATGTCGGAGGCGAGGCAATCGCCACGATTCCGGCCACACCCGATGCCGATCCGGGATATCATACCGGTTTAAGTATCATCGATGTGATCAATTCAATTGATTCCTGGACGGAAAATAATTAAGAAAACGCGATGTCGAACCAAGGAAAGGAACCGGTCCGATTGATTGTTGTAGGGGCGGGAAACCGTGGCATTGGCTATGCAAAATACGCTCTCGCTCATCCCCATAAGGCGAAAATCGTCGGTGTGGCAGAACCGCGGAAAGCCTACCGGGAAAAAATGACGCAAGAGCATCTAATTCCCGACAAAAATATTTTCCAAAGCTGGGAGGAGATACTGGTTAGGGATCGTTTTGCGGACGCGGTCATAATTGCCACCCAAGATGCTTTGCATGTTGAACCGACCATAGCATTGAGCGGCAAGGGCTATCACCTAATGCTGGAAAAACCGATGGCTCCCAATGAAAACGATTGTCGGCGCATTGTTTCAGCGGCTTTGGAGCAAAATATCATTTTCGCCGTCTGCCATGTTATGCGCTACACCCGTTACACCAGGACACTCAAGCGGATACTGGAATCAGGCGCCATTGGGGAGATCGTTTCCATTCATCATTTAGAGCCGGTCGGCTATTGGCACCAGGCTCATTCTTTCGTGCGTGGGAATTGGGGTAATGAAGAGAAATCCTCGCCCATGCTATTGGCGAAGTCCTGCCATGACATCGATTGGATTTGTTACCTTATGGGAGAAAAATGCAAGTCGGTATCGTCTTTCGGGGGACTCCACCATTTCAAGAAAAGCGAGAAACCGGTCGAAGCTGGTGATGCTGAATTCTGCGTGGATTGCAAATTTGAACCGGATTGCGCCTATTCCGCCAAAAAGATTTACCTTGGCAGGCTTAAAAATGGGCGTTTGGGTTGGCCGGTTGATGTGCTCA
>JAJFLT010000166.1 GCA_021772555.1 Opitutales bacterium
CTGACTCTTTCTCTGACTTTTGCCCTGCAAATTCTCCTTTTCACTCCCTGTGCCATGGGTTTGCTTTTCGTCATTAACCTGACGGAGTCTTGTGACAGGGGTTCGGAGGTGCCAGCCGGGCTTTGGGATGAATTTCGCCTCGGCCATTTCATCAAACGCACCATGTTGGTCATGGACATGCGGCTATTGGGCTTTGCGGCCGTGCTCTTTGCCGGGGTGGTGGTCGTCTCCACCCTCATTTTCCTGTTCATACCCAGGTTTCGCCTCGATCAGGCCATTCCCTTTCTCAACCTCAAGGGAAAAGCGCGTTCCGGGTTCACTGACAACATCAACTTCGGGGATGTAGCGGAAATCATCGAAGATGACAGCGTGGCCCTGCGGGTGGACCTGCCGGAGGGAGCCGAAGTGCCCGCAAATCCCTATTGGCGTATGGTGGTACTGGACGAATACTTTAACCGATCATTCCGCATGTCCTACTCAGCCAAGCGGAAAAATCGTATTTACTCGGATCAGCAATTTTTTATGAAAGGGCCTCCCGGGTCGAAGTTTGAAGATGAAAGCGACGATAATTGGACTTTTTATCTGGAGGGCGGCATCAGCAAATTTCTACCCGTGGTGGGACCATTTTACTCACTGCGTTTCCAATCTCGAAAGGATGTCGAATTTAACGAAATTCTAAATTTAGCCGGTACCACCAGTATCAGCAGCAGTGTGCTCTTTTATCAAATTTCTCAAATGACTCCTGCCGATACTGTGCCTGCCCATTCCATCTTGAGTGATAAAATACCACTCTCGGAGATGGAGACAGTGTTCCTGGATCCCAACGAAAGCAAGCGACCGAAAAAAATCACCTATCCGCAAACCACTCTCGCCGTACCCGGGGGTCTCGCCAACCTAAAGATACTCGAACCCACCGTAGACGCCATTACACTTGGTGAGAAGCTGGATGCCCGCGAATTCAGCATTCGAGCCGTGGATTACCTGCGCAGTAAACATGGTTATTCGCTGGACATATCCATCCCTCCCGGAGAAGCCGATGAACTCGTCCGCTGGCTCGGCTCGAACGAACCTGGCCATTGCGAGTTGTTTGCGGGCTCGTTTGCTCTTCTGGCCCGACTGGCCGGTATTCCAACCCGTTTGGTGACAGGTTTCCAGGGAGGAGCCTGGAGCGGATTTGAAAATTACTATATGGTGCGTAATCGGGATGCCCATGCCTGGTGTGAGGTGTTCGACGGCAAAGGCAACTGGTTCAGGGTCGATCCCACTCCCGGCGCCGGGCGCCTAGGCGACGACGCCCAAACTTCCTCCCTACAGGACCGTTTACTCGTCGATACCTCCTGGGGCGCCTACTTTGACAGTTTGCGCATCCTTTGGTACCGGCGTATCGTAAACTTCGACAAAGAGCAGCAGGATGAGATGGCGGGCAAATTCAAGACCGTCGGAGTCGAAACCATGAACACCCTCAAACTTCTCCTGCGGGATCGGCTGGATGCCCTTAAGAGCTGGTTAGTTCAGCCCTGGGGCGGAAGTCATTGGATGCGGGCCGGGGCGATCATCCTTGCAGCCGTAGTGGTCTATTTTTTGATTCGAAACATCGGATGGTGGCTGCCCATCATCTACCGCGAAGCCAAATTTTTTGGTTTCGACATCAAGAGCGACCCTGTCCGTAAGAAAGCAGGCAAACTGGTGGTCCGTTTTCGAGCCCATAATATGGCCAATTCTATTTCAGAAGTTAAGGAAATCCGCCACCGGGAGTGGGATCGCACCTACCAGCAGTTGCTGGCCCTGCGCTACGGAGACAGTCGATTCCGGTTCCCCCACCGGCCGGTATTCAAACAAGCCCGCAATCTTCTCAAACTCCTCCCAAGTGCCCAGATGAGGAATTGATTTTACCTCGTAGCCAAATCGCCTGTTGTGGCATTATTTTTTTGAAAATAGGTTTGGAGGACTTTTTTTGCTACCGGGGCGGCGTGGCTTCCGCCGCCGTAGAGGTATTCGGGATCGGTACTCTCGACCACCGTGGCAATGGCGATTTGGGGATCGTCGATGGGGGCGAAACAAATAAACCAGGCCATGGTTAATTTGTCCCCGTGAACCTGGGTTTGGGCGGTCCCCGTTTTTCCCGCGACGCGGATGCCCGGAATATGGGCGAGACGCGCGCTACCGGTGAGCAAACCCCGGTCCCGGCCCGATACGGCCATTTCCATCCCTTCGACAATTCCGTTATAGAGATCCTCCGGCAGGTCAATTTTCGAACCGCCGTGCTGAATCCGGCGCGGGTCGATGGTGGCATCGTAGAGAAGGGTGGTTCGCGTTCGTGTTTCCCGCCGGGCGAAAGAAGCCATGAAGGTGGCCATTTGTAATGGAGTGACCAGCAGGTAACCTTGCCCGATAGCGATATTGGCGGTATCGCCCGCCGTCCAGGCACCGTGCTGCCGCTTTTCTTTATATTCGGGGTTGGGCACAATCATGCGACCGGTTTCATTGGGCAATTCGATTCCCGTGGGTTGATGAAGTCCGAACAGGCGGGCGGTTCTATTGATTTGGTCGACGCCGGTGCGGAGCCCAACGTTTTGAAAGTAAACATTGCAGCTTTTCATAATGGCCCGCTTAAAACTCATTTCCCCTCGATCCCGATGATTATTGCAGGGAAAGCTACGATTACCCACCTGCAAAGATCCCCGGCATTCGTAGACGGTATCCAGGTCGATGGAGCCGCTTAATAAACCTGCCGTTGCCATCACGATTTTAAAGCTGGAGCCGGGAGGATAAAGGCCCGCGATGGCACGATTGAGCCAGGCGCCTCTTTCGTTTATGCTGCGATAAACCTGATTGGGAATATAGGGGCTCAGGCTGTTGAGGTCGAAATCGGGCTTGCTGGCCAGGGCCAGTACTTCACCGGTTTTAACATTGAGGGCGGCGAGGGCTCCTTTGTTTTCCCCCAAGGCTTCTTCGGTAGCCAATTGCAAGTCGATATCGATGGTGATGCTGAGATCGTTGCCTTTGGCGGGAAGTTGTTGCCGGGCCAATTGATATTGAAAGCCTGAGGGGTCCACCACCCAGATTTCCCCGCCGCTGGTTCCTTGCAAATGCTCATCGAATTGCCTCTCCAGTCCTGTGCGGCCCGTTTTGCCTTTGAAAGTCACCGTGGTGAGATCATCACCGGGGACTCCTTCCGCCGGCACCTCGAAGGTTGTACCGACAAAGCCGAGGATGTGTGCGGCGCTTGAGCCATAAGGGTAGTAGCGGGCACTTTCGGTGTGGATTTGAATGGGGGAATTAACCGGCACCTGTTCGATTAATTGGGCAAAGTCGTCCAGTTCCAGATCCTTGACCAGAGCCTTGGGCAGAAGCAGGTTCTGGCGGAAATGCCGTTCGACCTCGTTGCGGTCCACCTGATCGTTTCTGCCCAAAATTTGATTAACCCGGTCAAGGTACTTTTGCACCACCGCGCTACGCGCTTCCACCTGCAGTTCATTTCGGTCGATTTTAAGGTTACTGGAGCGGGCCGCGCGCACCAACTCGATGTATTTACGGCGAAACTCCGGACGAAGCTCGCTGAGGTAGACCACGGCTGAAAACCGTGGGCGGTTGCCGACCAGCAATTGGCCTTCGCGATCATAAATATTTCCCCGTGGGCCGGGTACCAGAATACGCCGTTGATTCTGCTTTTTTTCCTGTTCTCGATAAGTGGGCCAAAGAATTACCTGCCGGTAAAAAAGCCCCGTCGACAGCACCAAAAATAAAATGGCGAATATGAGGTAAAAGACCCGCAAACGCGGATTGAAATTTTTATAGACCTCGAAAAGCATTGGTTGCGATTAGGCAATCCACCTTGATCGTTTTTATCTCCATTTGGCAAAGATTAACTGAGAAAAATATGTTTCTTACTATACACAGGAGGTGGGATTGTGCGTTCTGAAAAATCCTGACACCTGAAACCTGTATTCCTTCCTCGCTTTTAATACTGCTGTAATTCGGCCCCGACATCGATCTCCCACATGAGAAGGGCCTTTCTCTGCAGGTTCACCCACCAGCCGACAACAATTAATACAACAAGTTGAGAGAAGGCCAGGTCGCATAAAAAACGGAACCAGAATTCGGATAGATTCTGCAGACTTCCTGCGGTGAAAAACGACAGACCCAGCATGATAAAAAAATTGCTCCAAAGGGCTGCCAAGAGGACATGGCGAGGATTTTCACGGCGAAACACGCGACGCATCTTTAAAAGGAAAGCGAAAGTTCCAAAATAAAGAATGACATGGACCCCGAAAGGAACCGGAAGGGTGGCATCGACGAACATTGCCGTGATGAGGACGATCAATAATCCCTGACCGGTGTTTAGGTAGAAAAAAGGGAATAGCAAAAACAAAGCCTCCACGGATATGTGAATCGAAAACGGGGCCAACGATTCGTTGACCTGATTGACGACAAAATAAAGCAGGCCATTGGCGAACAGAATCAGGAGGGTGCGTTTGTCGTCGTTCATCGATCGCCAACGGCTTTTATGGGCACGAGAACGGCGACTTCCCTGAGACTGAGAAGTTCTTTATTGAGTCGGGGCTGACCGCTTTGAAAGAGTCCGTCGGGGCTGGTTGTGAGCCGGTTGACCCAACCTATGGTGAGACCATCGGGAAAGACACCTCCCAGACGCGAGGAGGCCAGTCTGCGAGGGGCGGATGCGGTTAAAACAACATCGGGGGGCACATTCATTACTCTGCCCCGCGGATTGGTGAACGGAAGGTTGACCGCACCTTGATAGGTGACCGGCCTTTCATCATTGTCGAATTGAGCGGCCATGCGAAAGTTTGGGCTGGTGACCAGCTCGATAACAGACGTGTAGGTATGCACTTCGCTGACCCTGCCCACTACACCTCCGGAATATACCACGGCGGCTCCTTCGGGAATTCCGTGCCATCTGCCTTTCTGGATGACCATTTGCTGCCACCATGAGCTCTGATCCCTGCGCACCACGCGGGCAATCTTGTAATCGAAACGGGGCGCGGGAGGGAGGACGAGAATTTTTTCCATCCGGGACAGCTCTTTCCGCAGTGAATCGATTTCCTGAAGCTTCAACTCATAGGCGGAGTTAAGGCGCGCCAAGTCGCGACCGGCTTCATAGAGTTCCTCCTTGGAATGAGCCATCAAGCCGAGGGATTGGCTGACATTTTTTAGCCCTGCTGCCGTCAGCCAAACGGGGGCTTGAAACTCATAGAATCCGGTTCGAGCGAAGGATTTGAAAACAACAGGCAAAAGGAGCCAAGCCACTGAAATACCCAGCAAATATACTATGGGCCTGGCCGCGTGAGGGATTTTTCTGGCCAATGTTCGGGAGCAGGTTAAGAGAGGTCAATAGGCTCGTGATCTGGAGTCCTTGAGGTTTTGGATGACAATTCCGGTGCCGTTGGCCACGGCGCTCAAGGGATCTTCGCCCACCATGACCGGCAAACCCGTGGCATCGCTCAACAATTTGTCCAATCCCCTAATGAGGGAACCGCCGCCGGCTAGAAAAAATCCACGGTCCACCAAGTCGGCGGACAGCTCCGGTGGGCAGCGTTCAAGGGCGTTGCGGACCAATTCAATCATCGCGCTGAAAGTATCGACAAGAGCTTCGCGAATTTCCTGGGAGGAGATTTGCAGGGTTTTGGGCAAACCTGCGGACGAATCGCGTCCCTTGATTTCCAGCGTTAATTCGTCCTCCAGAGGAGTTGCCGAACCAATGCGGATTTTGATCTCCTCGGCCATGCGCTCGCCGATGACCAGGTTGTAAGCTCTTTTCACATAATTTATGATGGCCGTGTCCATTTCGTCACCGCCGACACGGACACTCTTGGTGTAAACGACATCAGAATAGGATATGATGGCCACCTCGGTCGTTCCCCCGCCAATGTCCACGATCATATTGGCGGTCGGTTCTTCAATCGGAAGCCTCAGGCCGATAGCCGCCGCCATAGGTTCCTGCAGTAGCATGACCTCCCTGGCCCCGGCGTGGGTGGCGGATTCCTTGACCGCCCGGCGCTCCACCTCGGTAATTCCCGAGGGCACCGCGACCACCACCCGGGGTCCGGCAAAATTCCGATGTTTGTTGGCTTGTTTGATAAAATGGCGCAGCATGGCCTCGGTAATCTCGAAATCGGCGATTACGCCATCCTTCATGGGGCGAAGGGCGGTGATACTGCCGGGAGTGCGGCCCAGCATACGTTTGGCATGTTCTCCTACGGCCACCACTTTGCGGGTCGTGTTGTTGATCGCGACCACGCTTGGCTCCCGCAGAACAATGCCTCTGTCCTTGACAAACACAAGGGTATTGGCGGTCCCTAGGTCGATACCAATATCGTTAGAAAATAAATTGAAAATTTTGCCCAACATGCTTGGCTAATGCTTCCTGAACCGGCTTTGCAGTACTTTTCGGTGTAAATCCACTTGTTGTCAAAAGAAATTCATTTTTTGATGCGTAATAATTGGTAGCGCTGACTGAAGATCGTCACTAGGAACTATTTTGTTCTTCCTTGAGACGGAGTTCTGGCTCTTTTTTCCTGGATTGCCTTTCGGCCAGAACCACCGCCAGGATCATGAGACCACCGCCCGCCAAAAGGCGCGATAAATCGGCTTTTTCACCGAACACCACGAGGGAAACCAATACCGCAAGGGGAATTTTGATATTGTTAAACACGGCCAATGTGCCCGGATTGGTTTCCAGAGCGCCCTTGTTCCAAAGAAAAAAACCCAGACCGGAGGCCAGAAATCCAAGATAAAGCAGGACAAGGACCTGAATCCAGGTCAAGTCCATGATATTATGCCAGCCTTGGGTCGCTGTAGTCGAGATGGAGGTTACTATAACCGCGCCCAGGTAGAGTAAGGCGTATATCTCCCGATCCCGTAGAGTCTTGTATTGTCGGCGGACCCTGCGGTATTCGATTTGGCCGAAGGCAAAACAGACATTGGAGGCTTGCATGAGGAAAAAACCCATCAAAACGCCTTGGTAAGAGATGTTCTGGTATTGAATCAAGCCCGCCCCGATAACGGCCAGGAGGGCCAGTCCGAGATAAAATACTTGTAAACGGCGGGAATAAATATCGTTGATGAGGGTTACGTAGATGGGGGTAAATATCGTAAAAAGAGCCACCTGATAGGCTTCCAGAAACCGAAAAGCATAAAGATATGCGCTGTACATAAGGCCAAATTGCACCGCTCCGATCCCGATCAACCGCAAGGACAACATCGGGGTCAGCATTTTATGGCGCAAAAAGGGAAGAAATAAGGGAAAGGCCAGAAACATCCGCGTCCATGCGATAAAATTGGAATCGATCCCTTCCAGGTTATGTTTGATCAATCCGAAAGATACCGACCAAATGAGGGAAACTATGAGCAAGTAGACCACGCGGCGTTTAGCCTAGATGGAAATTCCCGAAAAAGAAACAAAAAACAAACGGGGAATTTTGTACTCAAGAAGTCGAAGAAAGCGATTTTGCAAAACGTAAAATGATTTCCACAAGCTCCTCGATGCGTTCGCCCACCTTAGTGTCAACCAGGCGGTCGTCCTCAAAAGAGGAGCCGGTTGCGTAGACGAAACGCGGAACAATGACAGAGCGATAATCGAGCATCAAGCTATTGGCGAAAGTCATCACCGACATGTAACTGCCTTGTCCCCCGGCAGCGCAAATGAAACCGACTACTTTATCCGTCCATCCCTGACCCGTCAGCTCCAAAAAGTTTTTGGCCGTTGAGTTGACGTCAAAATTGTAAATTGGCGTGGCCAGTAGAATGCAGTCGGCCTCCGCCACCATCGTCGCAACCTTGATGGTATTGGGATGACCGTAACAGGTTTTCCCATCGCAGGGCGGCAGTTCCAGTTGGGTCAAATCCAGAAATTCTCCATCTTCGCCCGAACTTTGCAGGTAATTGTAGGCATGTCGCGCCATAATGGCGCTTCGGCTTTGCGGGTTAAGGCTGGTGCTGACGATCAGGAGGTTCATAATGATATTTTGGGATGCGGAACACAGGATAGAGGATACACGAATCAGGATGCAAGATAATGGTGTCTGGTTTCAGGACTCGATATTTGCTGATAACCAAAACCTGGCACCTTTTCACAGTCTAGCCAGGATAAGTTCGATTCCGAAATAAATCAGTAGTAAACCCATCAATCGGGTGGCCCATAGCTGAAATCGCGAGAGAGGTCCGCTCAACCGGGGGTGGGTGGCTATATAGGCCACCAGGGCAAACCACCAGAAGTTGACAAACATCATTTCCAACGCCATTGCGGTTTGCAACCAAAGCGGTGTCGTAGTGGAAATAATGACCGTAAAAAGGCTCCAGAAAAAGAGGATCGCTTTGGGGTTGAAGAGGTTGCAGATGAAACCTTGCCGCACAGCCGCCCAAGGTGCCAGAGTGTCCGAACTCGATAATGGGCCTCGATCGGCTTGGGATCTGGCTTTATAACGAATTGCCTGCAGGCCCAGAAAAAATAGATAACCGGCGCAGGCAAATTTTAAAAAGAGGAAGAGACCGGGAAAACTTTTCACCACCAGAAGAAGGCCCAACAGGCAATAGGCCAGGTGAACGCCTATACCCAGCATAATTCCAACGGAGGTATAGATACCCGCTTTTCTGGAACCCATGAGGGAATTGCGCAGGACCAGAAAAAAATCCGGACCGGGCGAAGATACGGCCAAAAAGTGGGCCACCGCTATTTTCAAAAATGACGCTAAATAACCTTCCAGCATGGTAAACCACGATACGCAAACAGCCTAGCCCAAAGCCAACCCCGTGCAAAGGGAAAAATCGCCTCAACGAGTGTCCTAATTGCCGGTCGCATCACCCAGCCTCTGGCTTTTATAACGACAGAAACTTCAGGCGCCGTCCGGAAACTTAACGACAAATGCAATCACCGGCTCGTTGCCCACAGGCAGCGGCCAATGGCATCAATCCAAAAATCGCTGGGTTTGGAGTAGGAAAAGGAAGTATCCTTCTCCTTACTCGCCAATTTGATCGTGTTCAGGCGTTTTTTTGCCTGGCAGCCATTTTACGGAAAATTCCTGGGCCATGAATTTGGCGAAGCATTTTCCGCCGATGGGCAACGGCGAGTTTAAAAGCTTTTTTCTCCCCATATTTGCGAATCGAGAAGGATGTGCATTTCTGCTCACCGGGCGCTGGTCTCCAACTGACCGAGTAACATTCGTTAATCGTCCCGTTGGGGCTTGTTTTCGCTGTCCGGCAGACTCCTAATACTCCAGTAGTATTGCGGGCATCACGGTAAACGATCCTGCGTCCACGAGGCTTGGTGGGAATTTGGGCGAGTTTTTCGTAAAGTTCATCACGAAATCCCCGCGCAGCTTGCTGAGCTTTTCTTTTGCCCCCACATTTCAAGTCGCTGTAGAGTTTTGAGTAAGTTTTCCCATTTTTATAACCCCTCACAAACCATCCATGAGTTGAACCTGAATCAATGCGGCTTATTCCCTTGTTTTTCGGATCTTTCCTTTTTCTTTTGGCCATAACCTTACAGTTGTTATTGTTACATTGCTGATTTTAATTTACCTGCAGTTATGAATATTGGGGGATGTTGCCTTGCGTGTTCTCTCAAAATGAAATTTGAATTTCAGTTTAAATTAGATTTTTGTTCCTGTATCGATTAATTTACAAGTATAAAATTGGGTTTTGCAAGAAAACTTAACGAGTATATGCATTCTTATGGATTCTGATTTTTCGGTTTTCGAGAACTCTTTCTGAATTTGATAAAATGAGTTAGCTCAAGGTCGAATTTTTACCCGGACGATTTTACTGATGCCCGGATGATTTTTTGTTCATCGATGGGACGATCCTGACCATCGGTTTGTACGCTTTCGATTTTTTTGACCGTCTTATAGCCTTCGACAACTTTCCCGAAGATGCTATGATTCATGTGAAGCCAGGGAGTTTTTGCGGTGGTGATGAAAAACTGGCTGCCATTGGTGT
>JAJFLT010000167.1 GCA_021772555.1 Opitutales bacterium
GAGACCGTGGCGGAAGATGGCAGCATTGTGGGAACAGTCAGTGTGGCCAACGCAGCACCGGGAGGCGGTTGGACCGTGGACCTCAGTGTAGTAGGCCGGGAGGAACTCCATTTGAGTCGCACCGAGCAGGGCGACGCCGGACGCGAGAATCCGCCCAAATTGACAGTGCCCGCCCAGGTGACGATTGCGGGTGGCGCCACCTCCGCCGAGTTTACCGCCACCGGTATTACAGACGGCGTGCTCAACGGCGACCGCATTATGGAAGTGCACGCCCGGAGTGGCACAAATCTAACGCCAATCGTGACCCGTATTACGGTTACGGACGCGGACGCAGCCCTGGACACGTTTAACATTGTCGTTAACGAAGCCAACGCCAGCATCACGTTTTCAGGTCTCGATGCGAACAAAAATGGGGTACCCGAAGAATTCCTCGAAGACACGTTTATCGAGATCGTAAACGCAGGCTCCGAGAATGTCGATCTGACAGGTTGGAGACTTCTGACCTGGCGCGTAACTGAACCCGCCCACTCCGCCGTATCTCATGTTTTTAACGGCACGATTATCCCATCTCTGGGATCAGTGGTCATTTGGGGCGGCAGCGACATACCAGCAGAGGCGGAAGCCCAAAGAGCCGAACTGCAATCAAGAAGCGATGCTGATTTCGGTGGCGCCACCATGCTTATTGCCAACACAGGCAGCCAAGGGACAAACCTGCAGTTCGAAGACGGACAAAGGATTATGCTGCAGAACCCCTGGGGCTATATCGAAGACGATGTCGAGTATCCCGTGGATGACGCCGATGACCAGCAGTCCTTCACGCGCTCTCCGGACGCAACAGGGGATTTCGCGTTTCTGCACTTTGCAGCATCCGGTTTCGCCTTCCTCAACTTCTCACCTGGTCTGGAAACCGATGGCGATCCTTTCCCCGGAAATGAATTCATCGATACCAGCGATGTGTTTGGCGGACAGGATATCCCCAACTTCCCAGGCTGGAAAGCTTCTCCTTGGTACCTGAACTACAATGTAGATTTCTGGCCGTGGATTTTCCATGACGAACACGGCTGGCAATTTGTTGATGCCGGTAGCACCAAGGACGTCACCTTCGTATTCGATCTTGGATTAGACAATTGGGTCTTTGTGAATGAAGCCGCTTATCGGTGGATATTCCTTTTCGGGCCTAATCAAGGTTGGATTTTCACCTTCGACGACAATACGCCGGAGAGAAGGTTTTTCCAGAGACTTGACGATGGAAGCCTTTTCAGCGTCCCGGCTGGACTTTCCACTAATTAAAATTAGTTGATGTATTAAGGTATGCGCTAAAGGCGGGCACGTAATAACGTGCCCGCCTTTTTCTTTTCCAATGCAACCCGGATCAAAGTTTCTTGTTTTTGGTGTCGAGCAGAAGGGTGACGGGACCATCGTTGAGGGCCTGGATTTTCATTATTTTACCAAAAGCTCCCGTGGGCACCGGTTTGCCGAGGTGGGTTGACACCTTTTTGACAAAATCCTCGTAAAGGGGCACGGCGATTTCGGGTGGCGCGGCCCGGTTGAAAGATGGACGCGTGCCTTTGCGGAGGTTGCCATAGAGTGTGAATTGACTGATGACGAGCAGGTCGCCCCCAGTGTCGAGCACCGAGCGATTCATCAACCCATGGTCGTCGGGAAAAAGGCGAATGGAGGGAATCTTTTGACTGAGCCAGCGGAGGTCCTCGGGACCATCATCCCTTTCAATTCCGATGAAGGCCAGGAGTCCGGGGCCAATGGCACCGATGACCTGCCCCTCGACCTCGACAGAAGCCTCGGTTACGCGTTGCAGAACAGCTCTCATGATGGGTTAGTGGCACCATCGAATATGACCAGGGCAATGGCAAGACATAGAAGAACAGCGCCTGCCAAGCGCCGGAGCATGATATTCCGGCCAACGTTCTTTTCGGTATTGCCGAGAAGGGGCCCGATCATCCAAACCAGCAAAACACTCCACAGGCCCCTCGATCCATAAATGATATTGATGGCGGTGGCTTTTCCGTAAACGCTGAAACAATAGGCCAGCGCGAGCCATTGAAGGCTCAAAAAAACGGTTCCTGTAATGAGCCACCTCCAGCTTTTGGACGGAACCGCCCGCAAGGGAGCGTGAAAGAAAGGCATCAAGGCAAAAGACTCTACCGCAATGAGTCCGGAGGAAATTACAATATAACGGAAAAACCCGAAATCGGCCGACCAGCGTTGTATGAGGACATCCCCCAAGCCAAAGCAGGCAGCACCGGCAAAAGCAGCCAAAATGGCATAAGCATTTTTTCTTCGAAAAACAACGCCCGACCCTCCCAAGAGATAGATCGCAATTACGGTTAAGGCGGCTCCGGTCCACCAGGAACCTCGAACTTTTTCCGAAACCAGGAAGAAGGAAAAAAGGGCGACAAAGAGGACCTTAATTCCGGCCATCGGAGTCACCACGCTGACTTCCCCTATCCTTAGTGATAGAAATGTAAATACAAGACCGCCCATAGCGACGATACTGGTTATGACGGGCCAGTAAATGCGCTCCCAGGGGAACGGACCCTCACCCAATACCCAGAGGGGAAGAAGGAGCAGAAAGGTTACCCAGTTGGAAACGAAAAGAAGCCGCGTGAGCCCGACACCGCCATCCATGGCCCGTTTCAGGAGCATGGTGGCAAAGGCTGCCACCACGGCACAAAAAAACGGCAAAACATAATAGATAGGTATAGCCATGCTCAATGCGCGATAACTGATTCCTCCAGTAAAACGAGGGCGATAGCCAAGCATAAAAACACGGCTCCGGCCAACCGCCGCAGCATGATTTTTTTCCCGACCTCCTTTTCCTTGTTTCCCAAGAGCGGCCCGATCATCCAAACCAAAATGACGCTCCAAAGGCCTCGCGATCCGTATATTATGTTAAACGCGGTGGCTTTTCCATATGTGCTTATACTATAGGCCAAGGCCAATCCTTGAATGTTTAATAATACGGTACCCATAATGAGCCACTTCCAGCATTTGGAAGGAACCGCCCGTAAGGGAGCTTGAAAAAAGGGGACCAGTAAAAAGGATTCCACCGCAATGAGGACGGTTGATACGGCGACAAAACGAAATAGCCCGAAACCCGCCGCCCAACGCTGCACGAGGACGTCCACCAATCCGTAACAGGCGGCGCCAGCCACGGCGGAGAGGAGCGCATAGGCATTTCGCCTGCGGAAAACAACGCCTGATGCTCCCAACAAATAAATCGCTATAACGGTTAGGGCGGCCCCCATCCACCAAGGGCCCCTGACTTTCTCGGAAACCAAAAAGAGGGAAAATAGAGCCACAAAAAGGACTCTGACCCCGGCTACCGGCATGACCACGCTGACCTCACCAATACGTAGGGAGAGAAATGTGAAGACAATACCGCCCATGGCGACGATACTGGTTATGACTGGCCAGTGAATGCGCTCCCACGGAAAAGGCCCATCACCTAGCCACCATAGTGGAAGCATGACAACCAAGGTGAGCCAGTTGCCGACGAATAATAGCCGTGTCAGCCCGAAACCTTCAACCATGGCCCGTTTCAGGAGCAAGGAGCCAAAAGCAACTAAAAAGGCGCAGAAAAACGGTATAATATAATAGACAGGTATATTCATGCCAAACAGCCCGGACATAAAAAGGAAATTGAATCAGGCATCATGCGAAGCCGATGCAGTCACTTCCGCAGGGTCGTGGCAAGCGCCGTTTGCAAGTCTTGGCACCGATAGGTATAACCGTTGGCCAGAAGAACACCCGGTACAACCCGGCAGTCGGCGAGAACTGTTTCCCTCGCCATCCGGCCAAATACAAGGGATAAGATAAAAGGTGGCACGGGCAAAAACGATGGTCGTTTCAAAACTTTTCCCAAGGTTTTGGAGAATTCATGGTTGGAAACCGGCTGAGGCGCCACCACATTGACAGGACCGCGATAAGACGAATCCTGAAGGCAAGCAGAAATAACGCCAAGAACATCAGTTAGGGCAATCCAGCTCATCATTTGTTTGCCGGAACCTACCGGTCCACCCAGACCCAGTTTGAAAATGGGCAGCATTTTGCCCAAGGCACCGCCCCGAGCGGCCAATACCACCCCCAATCGGAGTTGAACGATCCTCGTTCCGACGCTATTGAGAGGCGCCGCGGCTTTTTCCCATTGTTGGCAAACGGAGGCCAAAAAACCGTCACCGGGAGGCCCTGTTTCATCATAGTTTTGAGAAGTATCGAAAGGGTAATACCCGACTGCGGAGGCGCTTAGAAATACTTTTGGCGGCGACGGCATGGCGGCCAGCCTTCGGCAGAGCAGTTCGGTGCCTTGGGCACGGCTTTGCAGGATTCGTTTCTTTCGGGCGGTCGACCAACGTCCCGAGGCGATATTTTCTCCGGCCAAA
>JAJFLT010000168.1 GCA_021772555.1 Opitutales bacterium
CGTTCCGTGGGCCGCCGCCTGGCTACCGATTGGGGCCATGGTCCTTTTGGCCCTCTGGCTTCACCGAAAGAATCTTTAAATCTTGGCAGGGCCACATTTAACTATAAAACCATTTGATGAAAAATACTTCCCAAATTACGCTCAAAAGCGGTCGGCGCCAGCGAATATGGCAAGGACACCCCTGGGTGTTCGCCGGTGAAGTTCGCTCCCAACCCAACCCAGAATTCAACGGTCAATCCGTGGTTTTGAAAGATGAGCGGGGCCGGTTTCTGGGAGTCGGCGTTTACAATAGCAAATCCCAAATCGTGTGGCGTCGGTTCAGCCGCGATGCGCGGGCCGTTTTTGATCAAGCATTTCTGGAAAGAACTATTAAAAAGGCGGTCAGTCGCCGACCGGATGGCTCCTTTCGCCGTCTTTTATGGTCGGAGGCCGACGACCTGCCCGGGTTGATTGTGGACCAATTCGATAGCGTTTTGGTGGTTCAGGCCGTTACCCTGGCAGTGGACCAGCGGTTGCCGGCGATTAGTGAAATTTTACAAGACCTCTTGCAGCCCGAAGTGATACTGTTCCGCAACGATGCTCCCTCCCGCCAACACGAAGGTCTTTCCCTGGAAGTGAGAACGGCCGATGGCCGCGCTTTTCCACCGAAGTGGTTTGCCATCGACGGCATGGAGTACTTCCTCGATTTGCAAAAGGGGCACAAAACCGGTTTTTATCTGGACCAGAGGGAAGAGCACGCAAGAGTGGCCGCTTTCGCCAAGGGGCACAATGTCCTCGATGGTTTTAGCAACCAGGGGTCCTTCGCCTTGCATTGCGCGCGGGCCGGGGCGACCTCCGTCACGGCGGTGGAAATATCGGAGGAATGTGTTGCCCTGGCCGGAAAAAACGCCGCTCGGAACCGACTCAAGGTGAAATTTGTGCAGGAAAACTTGTTCGACTATTTCACCGCTCATCGCAAAGAAAAATACGGGCTCATCATCCTCGACCCGCCCTCTTTCGCGCGCAACCGCAAGGCGGTGGACGGCGCCCTGCGCGGATACAAGGAAATCAACCTGCGGGCCTTGCGCATGCTCGAACCGGGCGGGATATTGGCCACCTATTCCTGTTCCCTCCATGTTGACCGGGCTTTGTTTATAGAGGTTTTGCGCCAGGCGGCGGCGGATTCCGGCCGCCGGGTGGAGGTCATCGCCCAGACCGGCCAGCCGATCGACCACCCGGTGTTGTTGACCATGCCGGAGAGCGAATACCTGAAAGGATGTTACCTGCGAGCCGACTGATTTTAAGTCGGCGGGAATAAAAAACTTTCCCGTTGATCTCTGTTTATGAACGATTTGCGATAAATCCTCGAAAATGCCGAAACCGAGAATACTCTTTATCCTCAAGGCGCCCATTGTCGGACGCGTGAAAACCCGCCTGGCCGAAGATATCGGTGAAGTGCGTGCCCTGGCCGCATATCGTGCCATGGTCGAATACCTCTTTGACAATTTGGCGACCCATTGGCCGTTCGAGATACACTACACTCCAACCGAAGATGAGGACCTCATGCACTCCTGGCTGGGTCCGGATCATCCTTATTTTCCCCAGCCGGACGGCGATCTGGGATGCCGCATGGCAAGCGCCGCCGAAAACGCTTTTGGGCGAGGGGCCGAAGCGGTCATCCTTCTGGGCGGCGACTGCCCCTATGTCACGCCGGACTTGATCCGTATGGCCGCCGGGCAACTCGAAAAGCACGAGGCGGTCATCGGACCGGCCGTGGATGGCGGTTATTACCTGCTGGGATTGAACCGGCCGCAACCAAGACTATTTGAAGGCATCGCCTGGAGCACCGAATCCGTTTTTTCCGCTACCCTGGAGCGCATCAAGGAGGTCGGCTTGACGGTAAATATTTTGCCCACCCTGGAAGACGTGGATGACTTGCAAAGCCTGACCCGGGCAGAAACCTATATGGGCAAACCCATCGCCGTGGCGGAGTAGGGCGGCAGAACCCCTCTTCATCACCAAGAGTTAGTAGTGGTAACGGAGTTGGACGACATAGAGGCGGTCTCCATCCACCCGGTAAACAATCCTGTGCTCCTCGTCGATTCGCCGTGACCAGTAACCGGATAAGGCATGTTTGAGCGGTTCGGGTTTGCCGATCCCCTCATTCGGTTCTCTCGCAATCGCTTTGATCAACCGGTTGATGCGGCACAAGGTGGGCCGGTCGGTTTTTTGCCAGTGTAGGTAATCCTCCCAGGATTGCTCAGAAAAGATGATTTTCACCTCACCTGGCCAATTCTTTTTCCATACCCTTGCCCGATTCGAGTTGATGAATCGACTCCAGAAGCCTTCGGGCGTTTTTCGGGCTGCGCAGCAGGTAGGCGGTTTCCTCGAGGGATTCAAAATCCTCCAAGGCTATCATCACGACCGATTTATCATTCTTCTTGGTAATGATCACCGGGTCGCGATCCTCGCACACCCGATCTATCGTCCGGGCCAGATTCTCCCTCGCCGAAGTGTAAGTAATTGCTTTCATTTCCGTACAGAATACTGTACGATGAAACCTTGTCAATGGTGATTCTCAATTGCTGTAGGTTTCATCCTTTATGATGTGCAATAAAAAAAGTGGATATCAGTTCGAAAGGAACGGCTTAAGTCACCTTGTTGAGAAGGTTGAGGGCGGCCACCCGGTAGGCTTCGCCGAGGGTGGGAAAATTGAAGAGATTTTCCACGAACACCTTCACTTCGAAGTCTCCCAGTAATGCCATTTCGCCGACATGAATCAGATCGTTGGCGCCATCCCCGACGATCTGCACACCGAGCAGCTTTTCCCCCTTGGAGTCGCTGACAAGTTTCAGCAATCCGTCCGCAATGCCGGCAATTTGACCACGGGCGACCTCGTCGAATTTCGCACGTCCGACCAAAGCGCAACCGTATTTTTCCCGCGCCTGTTCCTCCGTCAACCCCACACTGGATAATTCGGGCACAGCGTAAATCCCCATGGGCACGATTTCAAAAGGATGGCCGATTTCGATGCCCAAGGCATGGCAGATGGCCCGTCTTCCCTGCTCCATGGAACAGGAAGCGAGGGCCGGGGGACCGATCACATCACCCACTGCGTAAATATTTGGCAGGTTCGTCTGGTAGTTCTCATTTGTCAGTATTTGCCCGTAATTGTTCTGTTTAACACCAACCTTTTCCAGGTTCAGGCTTTCCGTATTGGCCAGGCGCCCCAATGCCACCAGCATCTTGTCAGAGCGAATCGTTTCGCCCGATTCAAGCCGGGTTACCACTTGGGAGACGCCATCCCATTCAACTGAGCCAACGGTTTGGCCAGCCTTATACCTTCCCCCGTGGCGTTTGAAACTATGGACAAATTTTTCCGTGATCTCGGAATCGAGAAACATCAGGGGGCGCGGTGCCCGGTCGATCATGGTCACTTCGACGCCCAGCAGGGAAAATATGGAGGCGTATTCCGAGGCGATGACGCCGCCTCCCAAAACCGTGAGGGAGCGCGGCAGGTAGATCATGCGGAGGATCGAATCGCTATCGAGAATGTTTTCATGATCAACCGGTATATCGGGAGGAGTCCGCGGCCTCGAACCGGTGGCCAGGACGATAATTTTCGCCTGCAACCGGAGGATCGAGCCATCGATTTTCATGACCTGAACCTCATTCTTTGTCACCAGATTGGCCCGGCCGTGAAATAGATCGATGTTGTTTTCAGCGAGGTGGCCCCCGATAAATTCATGATGCGCGTTGGTCACCTGGTCGAGGCTTTGCATGAGGTTGGCGACCTCCAGATCTTCGCGCATTTTAAACTCAAAAATGCCAGCCCTTCTCTTCAGGCTGACGATTGTGAGGGCAGATTCACGCAGGGTCTTGCTCGGGATGGTGCCCTGATAGACGCAGGAGCCCCCGATTTTGCGGTCCCGCTCAACCACGGCCACACGCTTTCCTGCTTTAGCTCCCTGGACGGCCGCTTTTTGTCCGCCCGGACCACTGCCGATGACGACGATGTCGTAGGAATGGGCTGGATTCATAACTCCAATGAGGAGACCAGGGACAGCACATCATCGCGTTTTTGCAGAAGCTGCTCGATATCGTCAGGGTAGAAGTTGAGTTCAGCGAAAACGGGATCCGCGACTAGTTCATCGTCCGAACATGCAGAGGGGTCCAGCGCCCGGATTGCCAGGCGATCTGCCAGGTAGGTCATGGCCGTCTCTTCGCGGAAAGCAGGCGCAAGGGCATAGTCCCGGTAGTGTTCGATGGATACGGTAACCTGACGGGGAAGCTTCCATTTAAGGGCTACTGCTACCCCCACTTTACAGTGAAACCGATCCAGTAACTGCTGAATCGATGCCCAGTTCAAACTGAAATCCATGACGGCCTGAATTTCCGCAATCGTTTGCAGGACGACCGGTTTGCCGATGGCGTGCAGCAATCCGCACAAGAATTGGCCCTCCACATTACAGCGGTTGGCCAACGCGACTTCCTTGCCGTAGGCGGCCGAGGCGAGGGCGTGGCGCCAGAGGTTTTTAACCTCTTTTTCGAAAGCGGGAACCTGGAAAACAGCGCCCTGCATAGAAATGGCTATGGCAATGTCGCTCAATAACCGCATCCCGATCCGGGTTACCGCCTGTTTCAGCGATACGATGGTTTCAGAACCGCCGTAAGCCGGCGAGTTCGCTATTTTGAGGACATGTCCGGCCAGGGCCTGGTCTTTATGAATAAGCCCCGACAAATCCCCGATATCGGCATCGGGGTTATTGGTCAGAGTGAGGACCTGGCTGGCCACCTGGGGCAGAACGGGCAACGTGAACTCACCCGATTTAAAACGGTCGGCCAAAACCGCCAAACATGGCTTCAGGGCGCTCGATTTATTTTTAGCAGCGGTTTTTATGGTCAATTCCTGTCTTTTCGGGTATTGCAACACTTCCAAATCCTGAATGCGATGAGGACATAACTATTATCGCCCTTTTAATCAGGAAATTAATCATTGAAATTCGAAAGAAGTGTTAAATCCATCGAACCTGGTCGAAAACCCTGCAGGGTTTTGTCCAAACCATGGACAATCCGGAAATCTGATCTGGCCGACTGCTACTA
>JAJFLT010000169.1 GCA_021772555.1 Opitutales bacterium
CCGAAACTCTTGAAATATTTAGCGATTCCCCGCCCACACCAACCGTAACCAAAGACCACAACCCTCTTTCCCTGCACCATCAAATTGGTGATTCTTAAAAAGCTTTCGAGGGCTGATTGCCCGACGGCGTGTTTGTTTTCGACAATCAGTTTGAGGGGACTGTCATTGATAACGATCACGGGATAAGACACCATGCCGGACATTTCCTCACGAATACGGTTTCCTCCCGAAGTAGTCTCTTCCGTACCCCCGAGAACTTTTTGCCCTGAAAACTCTTTTTCCTCCATAAGAAAGGCAATCAAGTCGGCTCCGTTATCCAGAAGCATGTCGGGTTTGTGACGCAATACTTGGCGGACGTTTTCCAGGTGTTCCGTGCGCGTATCGTTACGTTTGCCATAGACCCGGATACCACTCTCATTGAGGGCGGCGGCAATATCGTCATTGGTGGTTCCAAGGTTCCCGGTGGCCACCACCTCCGCTCCTCCGGCCGCCAGGACGCTACACAATGGCGCTATTTTTTGCTCGATATGGAGGGACACTCCAATGGTGAGTCCGGCAAAGGGTTGGGCCGAACTGAATTCCTCCCGGAGCCGTCCCAGCATACGCATATTGGAACTCGTCCAATTGATTTTACCACGTCCGCGCTTCAAAAGTTCTTCTTCTACAAGTTGATTAGTCATATTTAAGTTGAACCTGGGTTCCAAAGGTTCTGGCCACTACACTTCCTTTTATGGTGTGAGGTGAAGTATAGGGATTTATCGATTGTTTAAAATGACCAACCCGTTTAAAAACATGACTGAAATGAATATTTTCTCTCTAAATCAGCCTTTTATGTTTTCCGAATTTCGGCACAAAGCCGGATGGCGGGGCAAAGCGAGGAATTGGAGTTTTGGACCACGCACCCAGGAAAACCTCCAACTGAATATCGTTTATGGAGGAGAGCAAACCATCACCGTAGATGGAGTGGACTATCAGCAGGAACCTGGACAGGCCACCGTGCTGTGTCCGGGGCACAGAGAATTTTTTCAGTATTCCAGTGCTGAGGAAGTGCACCACGCATGGTGCGCGGCCATTCAACCCGACCTGGACCGGGTTGTTTTGAAAGGGCTCGAGATGATGCCACTCATTCTCCCCGTCTCCGACCTTATGGATACCCTGATGAAGATCGGCTTGCTCCACCGCAACGGCCCCCGCCGGTTGCGGGAAAAATTGGCCGAGGCTCTCTTTCACGAGTTTTTTTACCGGGCCGGCCTTTTCGACGATGAGCCCCGGCCCTTGCCCGAACCCATCCAGAGAGTCTGCCATTTTATCGAGGAGCATTATAACGAACCCTGCACAACCAAGAACCTCGCACAAGTGGCTTGCCTGAGCGCCCAACACCTCTCCCGGTTATTTCGCAGGCATCTTTCCTGTACCCCCAACCAGTTGCTGTGGCAGACGAGGGTGGAAAAGGGATTGGCCAAATTGCGGGACACTGAATTGACGGTAGAAGAGATCGCCTACCAGGCCGGGTTCAAGTCTCCCTATCATTTTTCCCGATTTGTGAAAAAATACTATGGCCTTTCGCCACGGGAGGTTCGCCAACGTGAGTGGGCTTCGGACATGAAAACGGAACGCTCAGTAATATCTACCCAAATTTCGCAAAATCTGAAAATTCACTGGGCCAATGAAGATTTTTTAAGAAATGGGTTTCCCATCGAAGGACTCGACCGCTTCGAGGACGGGCAGCAATTTTTTGCCCGCGCGGTGAGATCGCGAAATTGCTGGCTCGCTTCGCTTCAAGGGGAAGCTGTCGGATGCATGATACTGGACCATACTTTTTATAACTATGGATTTATTTCCCTGATTTACGTAAAACCGGAAAATCGCCGACAGGAAATCGGCACTGCGCTTCTGGAGCATGGGGAAAGGATTTGCCGCACAAGCAAAATTTATATTTCTTCAAGGGAATGCAACCAACCAATGAACCAATGGCTGGAGAAAGCAGGTTACGAAAAATGCGGGGAAATCAGCAACCTTGGACCAACCGGTGATGAAGTCGTTTATTGCAAAATTCTTGCACCTTGAAATTTCTATGAAAAAAGCCCCGGAGATTGCAATTTATCGAATTCAAACCTAACAATCGTCTCTCTTTATGAACATAAAAAAATTCCTATTCTGTCTTGGGTTTTTTCTGGGAACCTCGATCATTACCGTTGAAATGTATGCCGGTGAGAAAAATTCCTGGAACGAGCGATATGTGACCATTGGCGATCAAATCGTGGGCATTCTGGCCCAACCCGAAACTGAGGCCAAAGTGCCTGCCATATTGATGTGCCACGGGTTCGGAAGCCAAAAAAACGAGGTCGGCGACATGTATAAACGACTGGCCGAAAAACTGGCCCGCAAAGGCATTGCATCACTGCGCATCGACTTTCCGGGATGGGGCGAAAGCGGTGGGGAAATGGCGGATTCTTCAATTGAAACCCGTGTATTGGCTGCGGCCGAGGCCTACAAGTTTTTATCTGGCCAAAAATTTGTCGATGCCGATCGCATGGGAATTCTCGGGTTCAGTATGGGCGGAGCTACCTCAATCATCTCGGCGGGACAAAACCCGCATTGGTACAAATCGATGGTGACTTGGTCCTCGGCCGGAAAACTGGGCAAGGACTTCCTCAAAACCTTGGGACAGGAACGGTTTGACGAGGTCATGGAAAAAGGAATCATCACCATCGATCTGGGCTGGCGGGAAGTTACTTTGAAAAAAGGTTTTTTTGAGAAATTGGAGGAATATGATGTCATGAAAAGCCTGGAAAATTATCCCGGCGCGTTCCTTTCCATTGCCGGAACGGAAGATTTCTCCGCACCTTATGTCCCGAAATTCGCCTCCGTGGCCAAAGGGCGTCCTTCCGAGGGGATCTTGTTATCTGGTGCCGATCACATATTCGGAGTCTTGGGCGAAGACCAAACTACGGCCGAAAACGTAATGAAGAAAACTTTAAAGTGGTTCCAGCAAACCCTTTAGCCAGTTTTGGAACCAAAAAGATGTCTGACGCCAAATTGGAGGAAGGAAAAGAACTCCGGCTCGACTTCAACAAGCTGAATGACATTGCAGCCACCGGCAAAGGCCTCATCCCGGCAGTTGTCCAGGAAACAGAAACCGGAGAGGTATTGATGGTCGGTTATGTTAATAAAGAGGTCCTCGAAACAGCTTTGCAGGAACAGTGCGTTACTTTTTGGAGCACATGGCGGGATGAAGTCTGGGTCGTGGGCAAGAATACCGGGGACACCCTCCGCATCGTCGAAACCCGTGTCAATTGCGAGCAAACAGCGATCCTCTTTTTGGTCCGCCTCAGTGGAGGCGGCGCCTGTCACACCAAAGCACCGGACGGCAAATCCCGATTTGGGTGTTTTTATCGCCGCTTGAATTCCAATGGAGAACTGGAAATGATACCGGGAAAGGAAGGGCCTGAATGAGACGGATTGAGTTCGAGGAATTGTCTGCGGCTGACCGCGAGTT